>NZ_JAVVFL010000263.1:0-1926 GCF_032250635.1 Sulfurimonas sp. | reverse complement strand
AGAAGCAGATAGAGATTACAAACGCCAAGATAGCAAAACTACATGAACTCGGAAGCGAGGGAGCGTGTCCTACATGTACAAGACCGCTTCTAGAGGAGTATGACAATGTCATAAATTCGCTTGTCGGTGCGGTAAATGAGACTCACCAAAAGAAGATTGAGGAGTACAAGAAACAGCTCCAAAATGTAACTGCTCAAAAAGCCGCATTTGAAGCGCAAAAGAAGGAAAAAGAGAAAGAGTTTTTAGAGCTGACGAAAAATATAAACATTATACAAAGCAAGCTTAAAGACCTCAAAACAGCAAAAGAGCACTTCTTACATGTAGAGCAAAAAGGGGTAAAGAACAAAGCTGAGCTTAAAGAGTTAGAAGCGTATAGTTATGATGAAAAAGTGCATGAGAGGGTTAAAAATTCGCTAACGGCGATAGAGCCGCAGTACAAACATGCGCTCAGTCTTGAAACCGAGCTAAAAAGGCTTGTTCTAGTGAAGTCGGATTTGTTACAAGTAAATCAAAAAATAGAAGAGTTAAAAGCCGTAGTACAAAACAAAGAGGCAGAGTTTAAAAGCATCATCTACGACGATGTGAAGCATAAACATCAGCTTGAAGAACATGAGAGCATACTCAAAACCATCGAGTCAAAAACGGCATCTTTACATGAGATAAAGGTGAAAATCGCAAATATAGAAGGCGAGATAAAAACAGTCAAAAACTCACTCCAAAACAACGAAATACAGCTAAAAAAAGTCCAAACCAAAAAAGATGATTTAGTTGACTACGAAAAGATCAAAACAAGCCTCTCAGAGTTCAAAACTCGCCTAAACTCTAAAGTCGCACCGCGCATCTCAAGCATTGCCTCAGAGATGTACTCTCAAATCACAAAAGGCAAATACCAACACATAGAAGTAAGCAACGACTTCGACTTTTTTATCTACGACGAGGGCAAAAAGTACCCGATAGAGCGCTTTAGCGGCGGAGAGGTTGACTTGGCAAACTTGGTTCTACGCATAGCCATCTCTAAAACTCTCACGGAACTCAGCGGAGCAAGCTCCATAGGATTCTTGGCATTTGATGAAGTTTTTGGAAGTCAGGATGAGAGCAGAAGAATGGAGATACTAGAAGCCTTCCACACCATCAAAGAACAATACCGACAGATATTTCTCATAAGCCACGAGATGGAGATAAAAGAGATGTTTGAGCGGGTTGTGGAACTTTAAAATTAAAAGGAAATGATATGGAAATGATTTTAGTAAAATCGCGTGCTATTAGTCATATTGGATACGATAGCAATACAAAACAAATGAAAATAACATTTAAACAAGGTAGAACTTATGATTATTGTGGAGTACCTCAAAATATTTTTGATGGATTTTTAAATGCTTCATCAATTGGCAGATATTATTACAATTATATAAACGATAATTATAACTGTTATTAACTTAGCTGTTGTTTTAAGAATACGACTTTGAAGATAAAAGGATTGTTATGAAAAAACTGACTGTTGAATTTGAAAACTGCTATGGAATAAATAGTTTAAATCATGTGTTTGACTTTGATAAACACAATACTATTGTATTGTATGCTCCAAATGGTATGATGAAAACTTCATTTTCAAAAACACTACTGAATATTAGTAAAGGTGAGAAACCTGAAGAAATTATATTTGGATATACATCTGTGCCAAAAATCTTAGCAGATAATTTAGAACTTCTTAAAGAAAATATTTTTGTAATAGAAAGTATGAATGAAAGATTCAACTCAGAACAAATCTCAACTTTATTGGTTGATAATGATGCAAGAATAAAATATGAAGAGATAACAAAAGAGCTGTTGTCTTCACAAAGTAAATTTATTAATAAGCTTAATAAAATGTCAGGCATAGTTAAAACAAATAATAAAATAGAACAAACAATTCAGTCTGATTTTGAT
>NZ_JAVVFL010000262.1:0-1927 GCF_032250635.1 Sulfurimonas sp. | reverse complement strand
GCTACAAAAGGCTTTTTCGCTCTAGGAGAGTTGTTGTGGATGTAAGAGGCGAAAACCTCTTTGCCTACACCGCTCTCGCCCAAAAGAAGAATACTTGCATCGGTTTTTGAGGCTTTGTCTGCAATTTTAAGAGCTGCTTCTAAAGCTTTTGAAGTTCCATAAAAACTGCTTGCTGCGTTATTGTCACTATTTTGAGGCAGCGTTTTTTTTACTTTTTGTATCTTGTCTTCTCTTTTGATTGCGTTGATAAGAGTATCAACGTCAAAAGGTTTCAGCAGAAAGTCTTTAACTCCAAGGTGAATCGACTCAATGGCTCTTTGAAGGGTTGCGTTGCCGGTCATTATGATTACTTCAAACTTTCCGCCGAGCGTTTTAACAAACTCTATACCATCCATGCCGGGCATATTTATGTCTGTAATAACGAGGTTAAAGCTATCGTCAATACCTTTTAGTGCATCTTTTGCATTTTTAAATGTTTGAATTTCAAACTCTTTATAGTCGCTCATAGCGATTTCAAGAGATTTTCTCATATTGATATCATCTTCAACTATTGCAATTTTCACTAAAAAGCCTTAGGATTTGAGTGTTTAAACACCCTTATTTTAAAGGTGCGATTGTAGCAAAATTATCATTAAAATCGACTTTGAAGCAAGTCGTCTTAAGTGTCAGTACCGTTGTATAGCTGTTTTGCAGATTTATTGTTTTTTCGTCGTGATCGACGTGCATACCGAGTTTATGAATATACTCTATAAACTCTTGGGGGTTTTTAGATATAAGTTTTTTTAAATTATCTTCAGAACTATTTTGTAAAATAAACTCCTCTTGCGGAGTTCCTTCACATTTTGTCATTGCTTTGGAGATAAGCAGTGTTTCGTTGTAGAGAATTGCATCTTTTACTATATATTTGTAAGAGATAAGGTACTCGCTTGCATTTAGCGCAAGCGAGCTAAAGAAGATGACTACTGAGCAAAGTCTGCGTGAGAAATTAAGATTTCCATCTCTACTTCGCATAAGCCCTCTTTAAAAGTGGTCTCGACGATGTCTGCATTTCTTACCATAGCTTGAACGTAGGTGCGTACAGTTGATCTTTGAACCATCATATTTTTAATGGTATCTTGTCCATCTATACGAACACCTTTGACTTTTTCTGCAATAGCTCTATACGCGTCAGCAATAGCCGCTCTTTTTGCAAGTGCGTAAGCTTGAGCCGGAGATGATGTGTTCATTGGAGCAACACCTTGCCCGACAACAGATATATGTACGCTCTTGTTTTTTCTTAAAACTTCTTCTTTAGCTGTAGCAGTTGCTATCTCTTCTTCTTTCTCGGCTTTAGCAACAGCCAACTCTTCTACAACTCTTTGGCTCTCTTTTTTTGCCTCACACGCTTGAGCTGTCGCTTGGGCAGCATCTAGTTTTGCTTGAGCTATTTCAGCTCTTACCTTAGATAGCTCCGCATTTGTCTGCTCAATTGCCGCAGCATCTACGGTTTGAACTTTATCTGCTCCAGAGAGTGTCGAAATACTTAAAAGCATTGCAATCAGTATAGAATATTTCATTGTTTGTCCCTTGACATGGTTTTTATACTGCAGTAATAGCAACTATTATTCCAATTCATCCGAACCAAGCAATGTGCCTTCGCCTTCTTCATCATACTCTTCTTCAATAGGCTGTTTTGGACAGCGAGAAACATTTGCCACATCATCGCCTTTTACTATATAGACGCCGCTTGTATTTCTGCTCGATTTGGATATGGTCTGCATATCTACTCTTATCATTTTGCCTGCTTTTGTAAGCGCCATCATGTCCATGTTCTCATCAACCATTAGACATCCGACTACATGCTTACCTGTTTTTGCGGTCATCTTCATAGCAATGACTCCGCTTCCGCCTCTGTTTGTTAAGCGATACTCACCTGCATCGGTACGCT
>NZ_JAVVFL010000051.1:0-11279 GCF_032250635.1 Sulfurimonas sp. | reverse complement strand
GGTCCTGTTGTATTTCTAAAAGTTACCAAGCTAGAAAGCGGGATACTTTTTCCATCTTCTAAAATGTAGTAGAGTTTTTTTAACTCATCTAGTGATTTATACATACTCTCTTCGCCCTTTACCATCAGGTTGATACGGCGCATACCTTCTTGAACTATACCGACTTGAACTCCCGTAACCATTACTTTCATAAAGTTTGCGATTTCAGATTCGTTTACCCCATAGTAACCGAGTGCTTGCTGATTGAACTCCAGCTCAAAGTACTCGACCCCTTCGTTGCTCTTTTTATAGACATCACTGCTTCCTTTGATGGTCTCTAAGAGAGGTTTAATCTCGGAAGCTATGCGTTCAAGCTCACCGTGGTCGTCTCCAAAGATATCTATAGCCAAATCACCGCGCACACCGGTTAACATCTCCGATACTCTCATCTCAATTGGTTGGGTAAAAACATACTCGACCCCTACCATCTCGTCAAGAGATTTTCTTATCTCATTTTTTACCCACTCTTTTGATGGCTCACGCCACTCATTTTGTGGCTTGAGAATAAAAAAAGTGTCTGTGTCGTTAAGACTCATCGGGTCAAGCCCAAGCTCGTCAGTCCCAGTACGCGCGACTATGGATGAAATCTCAGGTACATCACTCATCACTTTTGTCTGAATCTTTTTGTTTAACTCTATACTCTCCTCAAGACTTATAGAGGGTAGAGACTCTATCATTGCGATAGTTGTTCCCTCATCCATAGTAGGCATAAAAGCTTTACCTGTTTTTGAAGCAAGATATAAAGAGGCCGCAAAGAGAACTATTACCACTCCAAATACCGTTTTAGAGTGTTTTATAGAAAAATCAAGAGACGGTTTATAGATTTTTAATAGATGAGTGATTAACCAAGACTCTTTATCGGGACGGATTTTTAATATAAATGAACTAAGAACCGGGATAAGGGTAAGAGATAAAATCAAAGAGCTAAAGAGTGCAAATACTATACTAAGAGCAACCGGTTTAAAGAGTTTTCCCTCTAACCCCTCAAGAGTAAGCAGAGGCATAAAAACGATGATGATTATAAGCACTCCCGTTACGATTGAAGGCGCCATCTCAACGGCAGCAGTGTGGATAATATGTAGTTTGCTCTTGTTTTTATACTTTTCATCTCCGAGCCTTGCCGTTATATGCTCAACCATAACAACCGCAGAATCCACAAGTATACCAACAGCTATCGCCAATCCTCCCAAGCTCATAAGATTAGCACTGAGTCCGAAATAATCCATCGCAATAAAACTCATAAGAAGTGCAAACGGCAGAATAATCGCAACACTAAGAGCGGAAGCAAAATTTCCAAGAAGAAGCAACAATACGATAACAATTAAAATAACAGCTTCTAAGAGTGTTTTTTTTACGCTCTGCGTTGCCAAATCAACCAACTGTGAACGATCATAAAATACATCTATTTTTGTATCTTGTGGAAGCATCGCTTCCATTTCGCTAAGTTCTGACTTTACCTCTTTTAAAACTTTTTGGGTATCTGCACCTTTTAGTCCTAAAACAATTCCTTGAACAACTTCTCCGTCTCCATTTTTAGTAGAAAAACCTGAACGGGTCAAATATCCCACATGTACATCTGCAACATCATCTATCGTTATTACTTTCCCCTCAATTTGGGCAACGCTTAGTTTGCGAATATCAAATATATCGTTAATCCGCCCGACACTTCGTACTAGAACACTGTTTACTCCCTGAGTCACTCTTCCTGCACCGTCATTAAGATTGTTTTTCTCAAGTGTTGTTATTATCTGCTCTAAGTTTATGCCGTAAGTGCGCATTGCGTCAAACTTTGGCGTTATCTCATAAGTTTTTACATTTCCGCCAAGGGCATTTAGCTCTGCCACACCGCTAACTGAGCGGATTTTCGGTGAAATCACCCAGTCAAGAAGCGAGCGCTTCTCTGTTAAGTTAAGAGTTTTTGACTCTATCGTAAACATCAATATCTCACTAAGAGGCGTGCTGATCGGTGCCAATCCACCTTCTATATTTGCGGGCAGTTCATCCATGATGGAGTTTAAGCGCTCACTTACCTGCTGTCTTGCCCAGTATATATCTGTTTTTTCTTCAAAGTCTATTGAAATATCGCAAATACCGTATTTTGACGTTGAGCGCATCATGGTTTGATGAGGAATGCCGAGCATGCCCATCTCTAGAGGAATAACTATGCGTGATTCTATCTCATCAGGTGTCATGCCGCTGGACTTCATAATAATTTTGACCTGTGTAGGCGAAATATCAGGAAAAGCGTCAACAGGAAGATTGTTATATGACTTTATACCAAATCCTAAAACTATAAGAGCCAACAGAGATGTAAATAGCCTCTGTGAAAGTACAAAAGAGATAATATGGCTCATTATTTCTCCTCATTGAGTCTATTTTGCAATATACTCGTTGCAGTTACGGCAATCGGCTCTTTGAGCTCCTCTTTATACTCCAGATAACACACCTCACGATTCTCGGCAAGCACATCTACCCTCAGAGCGCTATATGTTTGACCTTTTTTGATAAATACAATACTCTCGTTATCTTGTCGGATAAGAGCTTTTTTATCAATCACAAAAGCACGTTTTGCAACACTAAGCTCAACCTTTGTTCTAAGTCCGGCTAAAAGATTTGCATCCTTTGGAAGAACAAAACGAACATATCTCGTTTGATTAAGAGGGTGTAATGTCGGTGATATAAGCAGTATCTTTGATTTTATCTCATCTTTACCTACTCTTAAGATGACCTCTTGCGAAGGTTGCAGGGTTTTTACGACTGCTTGAGGAATATCTGCCTCTAACCAATTCTCTCCCTCTGTTTTGATAACAAAAAGAGCACTTGAGGGAGAGATATTTTTACCCACTTGGATGTCCGTTTGTAAAACTACTCCTTTTACTGAAGAACGAAGTTCTATATTTGAGAAAATAGTGAGCTCATTAAAGAGTTTTTGCATCACCTCATCCGTTGCTCCATAAGATCGAAGCAGCGCTTTTGCAGCTTGAAGCTTTATAGTGTCTCTTTTCATCTCTTCATCTGCTACAAAACACTCTTTTTGAGCAATTATTTCCTCTTTGCAGAGTTGTGATCTGCGATTTGCCTCATCTTTACTATAGGAGAGTTCTATCCAAGTATCAATTGCCTCTTTCTGCGCTTCTATCCAGTTTTGTGAACTCAAAGTTGCAAGAACTTCACCCTTTTTGGCATGTTCAAACTCTGTTTTATGCAGCTGCACCACTTGCGCTTCATAAGGCACGGAGATGGTGTGTAGAAGGGTTGGCGGGGTAGTGACTTGCATCATATATGTATCAAGAGGCACATACGTAACCTCTTTTGCTTTAGCACTCTGAATCTGCCAACTTTTTTCCTCTTGGGGTGTAAGCGTAACATCTGCTGTTAAGGAAAGTGCAAATACTATCTGTGCCATAATAATTTTTTTCATAATTTTTCCTTCGTTTGTAAAACGCTATAGATTTCAAATAGTGTTTTGTAATATTTTTTATAATGTTCAACAAGCTCTTTTTTAAGACCCAAAAGCTCTCTTTGGCTCAAAAGATACTCAATTACGGAAGCCTCTCCAAGATCATAAGCACTTTTTACAAGAGGCATCAGCTCATTTTCATACATCTGCACCATGACTTGGTATGCGTTGATACTCTCAAAATTTTGCGCCAGCTCTTTTTTAAGCGCATCTGAGTGGGAACTCTTTTGAAGTTTTATTCCCTCTTTTTCATACATGAGTGCACTTTTTTTATGCAGAGCCGCCGCACGATTCTCTTCATACAAAGATGTCGTAAAATTAAGCGGCATAGATAACGAGAATACAAATTTATCCGTATCAAGTTCATTTTGATAAGCTGCCCCAAGTGTAAACGAATCAAAAGAGACGTTATATCTCTCAAAATCACTCTGATATGTTAAGATTTTTTTCTCAAGCGATTGCTCTTTGAGCGTCTTATTTTCATAATCAAACTGTAGCTCTTTTATAATAGGTGTGGTATCTTTGCAAGAGAGCTCTTTTTCTCCCAAAAAGGGTAAAAGAGTTTTGGACTCTAGATTGTCACGAGAGATATTTACTTCATTTTCATAAAGCTTGTACTCAGCTTTAATTCTATTTAGCTCTATTTGAAGTGCTAAAAGATCTTTTTTAGAGATCTCGCCATACTCATAGGCTCTCTTTTTTTTCTCATAAAACTTCTCAAAAGCCAAAAAAGAGTCTCTGTACTGCAGAGTGTTTTTTTGGTTTAAGCAGTTAACGTGATAGAGGAGTTTTACCTCTTGACGCAAGAGAAAAAACTCATGCTCTAGCTCTAAAATCTCTGATTCGTTTTGATACCTAAGAGATTGCGTTGCCCCTTTCTTTACATTCGGGTGCATTATGTTTTGCGCTACCCCAACGCTGTACTCATAACCTGATTTATCCAAATCTGGCTTTGCGTATGCCCCTTCTGCCGAAAATTCAAGAGGTTCATTAAGTCCGGCAGCTCTGTTTTGTGAACTGTGAGCACCTTTAAGCGCCTCTATCGATTTTGCCAAAGGATGCTCATTTTGCACCTTTAGCAAGATTTCATCTAAAGTGATTGTCGCTGCATTTAAAGAAAAAACAGCTATAAAAAGAGATAAAATAATTTTCATTTAAGCTCTTTTCTCTAATGGTGTAATACATAGTATAAAAATTTTCACAACTACCCTTTTTTGTGCATAAAAATATGCTTATTTTATTTAAAGTTTATAGATTTTAATGGTTAAAGGAGTTATGCGATAGGGGGTTTAAAGAAATTAAAATAGTTCAAAGAGAGAAACGTTTCGTTATATTTAAAAAAAGAAGCTTTTTTTTGTATGACGGGAATATAAGCTGATTTTTCTACAAAAGGAAATATAGAATGACACTCTACATGAACCTCGCATAGAGTATCTGTAGTTTCGCACTGCGCATTTTCAGACACCTCATAAAGAGAACTCTTTACAGAGCAGTGATTATCCTCTAATGCGACAAAAGCGTAATCATGCATTACAGAAAAACTTATTGTAGCCAGAAGTAAAAATAGCCATATTTTTTTTAAACTCATGGTCGAATTCTATTAAAAAATAGTTAATGATTTTCCTCTAAAAGCGTTAAAACAGACTGTTTTTTTGATTAATTTTAGGCTTTTTAAACCTCAACGCAGAACTTTTAAAATATCTCCGTTATGTTATACTGCCGCTTATCAAAAAAATGGAGTGTACCTACATGAAAAAAATTTTACTAGCGATATTTGTGCTTCTCTTTGTATCCGGATGCGTCGATAAAAAGAGGGTTTTAAATATCCAAAACGAAGGACTTTGCTCAGCTGTTGTTGCAACGCTTTATCTAAATGAGATTGAGGTAAAAAACGGTGATGAGTCGTTTCACATAACTAAAGAGGAGATTAGAGACGCTCTTGCAAAATCACTTAAAGATACAGGGTGTTTTAGAATCTCTATGGATGTAAGAGACAAAGAGTCGCTAAATGTGGAGAGTGAATATCTGCTCGATACAAAAGCGACTCTCTTTAGAGAAAAAGAGATCTCAGAGAAAAACATCTTTAAAGACGAAGAGAGAGAACTGCTTCAGATTATAATCTCTCTTCATGCGCACAATAAAACGAAAGAGTTGACTGCTACGACAAAAAGTGAGCTTTCCATCAACAGATCAAAAATTTTGGGCTTTACTATAACGCAAGAGCAAGAGAGTGATAAAAAAACTGTTCTTACAAATGCAACAAATAAGATCTCTATTTTACTAAAAGAGGCTTTTAGCGGACTCTAGTAAAACAGAGTTTTTGTAAAATTAAATAAAAAAGGACAACAAAGATGATCACAAAAGAGAAATTCTCCGTACTACCCATATCCTCCCTCTTTTTTGCAATAGGGTTTTTGGCTATCGGGTACGGGATGATTTTAACTTTTATCGGTGTTCATCTTAAAGAGACGGGTTCAAGCAATATCGCCATCGGTCTCATCAACGCATCCTTTTTTCTAGGTGCCATAGGCGCTTCTATCTTTAGCCAAAAGATAATACAGAGTGTCGGACACATAAGAAGTTTTGCAACATTTGCCTCCATTATGATTATAGGTTTTTTGGGACATAGTCTCTATTTTAACGAGCTGTTTTGGGCGATTTTGAGACTGCTCTCCGGATTTGCATACTATGGACTGCTTATCATCCTAGAGAGTTGGCTCAACGAAAAAAGCTCGACAACGCACAGAGGAAAGATTTTAGCCATCTACACGATTATCTTCTATCTATCAACGGCAATCGGTCAACTTCTGCTAAATATCGGCGATCAAAGCGGCTCTATCTTTTTTGTAATCGGCTCAATTTTGGTTCTTTTCTCGGTAATCTTCATCTCTATGACAAAGATAAAAGAGCCAATTTTAGAGCCTTTTGAGAGATATAGCCTCCCTAAGATATTTAGCATTGCCCCATTAGCGCTTGCAAGCAGTTTCATAGGAGGCTTTTTTGTCGGCGGATTTTTCACCATGATACCGGTTTTTATAGTGGAGACATTCGGCTCCATCCAGACAGTCTCCATCTTTATGACCATAACCATCATAGGCGCTCTGCTCTCCCAATGGCCGATAGGAATCCTCTCCGATAGACTCGGGAGAAGAAAGATGATTGCATTTAGCAGTTTTTTCATCACACTTGTATCTATCGGGTTTTTGCTCTCCGCCTACGATGAGAACTCCTTCTATTTTTTAGGAGCGCTTCTTGGAGTAGGCA
Organism: Sulfurimonas sp.; assembly: GCF_032250635.1. GTDB lineage: Bacteria > Campylobacterota > Campylobacteria > Campylobacterales > Sulfurimonadaceae > Sulfurimonas. The sequence goes on along the minus strand of NZ_JAVVFL010000051.1, from coordinate 4,516 downwards.
TATTCTGCCTCTACCCTTTGGCGGTAGCAAGAGCAAATGATGTCGTAGAGGAGAGCAAAAACATTATGGAGATAAGCAGAACCCTGCTCTTTGCTTATGGTCTAGGCTCTTTTTCGGCACCGCTTATCATAGGAGTGGGAACCTATTTCTTTCATGATTTTATATTCATCTCTTTTTTAACTCTAAGTCTTTTCCTGGGCTTCTACTCACTCTCAAGAGAGAGGGTGGCTGATGAGAATATGAGCGTTTTCGTCAATATTCCAACTATCTCAGGCGCAGAGTTTCCTGCGCTCGACCCAAGGGGAGAGAGCGCTTAACTTCTCTCTTTTGTCATATAGATAAGCACCGAGAGAGACAAAATAAAAAGAGATGTCCCAATCATCAGATAGAGTGCATTTAACATTTTGTCGTGGTTCTCTATAGCGATTTTAAAAACGACCATAAGCGTCTCTATCGAGAGAGCTATAAGAATAGTCACAAGAAATTTTGTAAGCGTTTTTATCTCGATTTTTGCATTTTTTATATAACTCTTGAAGTAAACCTCCTGTTCCAGGATGGTTTTAGAGAGGTCAAAAATAGCAAGACCCAGAGTCGCTGCGATGATAGGTTTAAAAATGGTATCAATGCTCAGTTTTGATGCCATAAGATTTGTAAAAAAGTCGCTGCCTGCATAAAATATAGCCGCACCCGAGAGAAACATCATAAAATATCCTGCAAAAATATAGAAGAGCTTGGTTACATTGCTAAAAAATTTATCCTTCTCTATAAGCCCAAGTCTCTCTAGAATTATCTCAAGCCTCAAATCCATAAAAACGATGCTAGAACCCTCTTTTTTAGAAACCGTTATGCAGATATTTGAGGTTGCCGAGCTTTGGTAAGGCTGTGCAAAAGCAAAATCGTTCTCTTTTATCTCCAACCTCTCAAGCAGATAGCTTCTGTCTTTGTCTCTTTCGCTCTCATCTACTCTGTATTTAAAGATATTTGCCGATGTCTGTTTTTTTGTACTGCTATTTACGACATAGAGAAGCTCCAGCGATGGAAAAGTACTAAATAGAATCTTAAAATTGTTCTCTTCATGAGCGCGAAGAGGTGCGAGATTTTCTATGCTCTCCTCTATAAATGCCTCTATTTTCTTCCTGTTTTGTGCATATATCTCCATATACTCTTTCATGCTAAAGCCTTTTTGTTGATCTTTTTTATTATAACCCTCTCAAGAGTTTAGAGATTATCTTTAGTGCTTAAATAATCATCAATTTATGCTAATATATATACGATTTTGATAAAAAGGGTTTTTTATGAAATATATACGATTTTTTAGTGAGCTGAATATTAACGACATTGCGATAGTCGGCGGCAAAAACGCTTCCCTTGGGGAGATGTACCAAAATCTAGCTCCAAAAGGGGTAAATATCCCAAACGGTTTTGCTACTACGAGTGATGCCTACTGGCTTCTTTTAGAAGAGAACTCCATAAAAGAGAAGGTAGCTTCCATCTTGAGTGATCTGGACATACAAGACACAAATAATCTTCAAGAGCGCGGGCTTAAAGTTCGCAATCTCATACTAAATTCACACCTTCCAAAAGCCCTTGTCGAGGAACTCAAAGAGGCATACAAGACTCTCTCAAACGAGTACAAAAAAGACGGGGTTGATGTGGCAGTTCGCTCTTCAGGAACGGCGGAGGATCTTCCAGACGCATCTTTTGCGGGACAGCAGGAGACCTTTTTAAATGTCGGCACACAAGAGGAACTTTTGGATAGTGTCTTAAGATGTTTCGCTTCACTCTTTACAGACAGAGCCATAAGCTACAGAACGAGCCGTGGTTTTAGCCACTTCAAAGTAGCTCTCTCGGTCGGTGTGCAGAGGATGGTGAGAAGCGACTCCGCATCAAGCGGCATCATGTTTACTATTGACACGGAGAGCGGCTCAGAAAATCTCATCCTAATAAACTCCATCTGGGGATTGGGCGAAAACGTAGTGAGCGGGCGCGTCAATGCGGATGAGTTTTTTGTCTTTAAACCTACGCTCAAAGAGGGCAAAAAAACCATACTTAAGCGCTCTTTGGGAAGCAAAAAAGAGAAGATGCTCTACAGTGAAAAATCACGCACTATAAATATTTCAACCACAGAAGAGGAGCAAAAGAGTTTCTCAATAACCGATGATGAGGTTATGGAGCTCGCGCGTGAAGCGCTTATCATCGAGGAACATTACAGCCGTCCTATGGATATTGAGTGGGCAAAAGATGGAGATGATGGCAAACTCTACATTGTTCAGGCAAGACCTGAGACCGTAAAAAATAGAGAGAACAAGAGTCTTACAAACCAACGCTACTCGCTTGATGGAGTAAAAGGGGCAAAGATCTTAACATCTGGACGTGCAGTCGGAGATAAAATAGGAAGCGGAAGAGTAACTGTCATAAATGACACAACTGAGTTTGAACGCTTTAAGGAAGGCGATATCTTAGTTGCAGACTCTACAAATCCAGACTGGGAACCAATCATGAAAAAAGCTTCTGCGGTCATCACAAACCGCGGAAGCCGAACGTGTCATGCGGCAATCGTAGCAAGAGAGATAGGAGTTCCTGCCGTTGTCGGATGCACCAATGCTACAGATATCCTTCACGACGGACAGATAGTAACTGTTAGCTGTGCGCAGGGAGATGAGGGGTATGTTTATGAGGGAGAAGTTCCCTTTAGTGTCAAAACTGTAGATATGAAAGAGCTCAAACAGACTAAAACAAAAATATTTGTAAATGTCGGAAATCCCTCTGAAGCTTTTCACTTTGCAAAACTTCCAAACGACGGTGTCGGACTTGCTCGAATGGAGTTCATTATGAACAACTCCATCGCTGCTCATCCGATGGCGCTTGTAGATATGCACAAAGGCAAAAGCGTTAAAGACGAAGAGAAGATACGCTCCTTTATGACTCCATGCCGTGACACAAAAGAGTTCTTTTTGCAAAAGCTGAGCGAAGGCATAGGGATGATTGCGGCGGCTTTTTACCCAAAACCGGTCATCATCAGAACAAGTGATTTTAAAAGCAACGAGTACCGCAATATGCTCGGCGGATTTCTTTATGAAGCAGAGGAAGAGAACCCGATGATAGGCTTTAGAGGTGCCAGCCGCTACTACGACGAAAGTTACCGCGAAGCGTTTGAGTGGGAGTGTGAGGCACTAAAACGTGTGAGAGAAGAGATGGGGCTTAGCAACATCAAAATAATGATCCCCTTTGTCCGCACGCCTGATGAGGGAAAAAAAGTTATAGAGATTATGAACTTCCAAGGGCTTACGCAAGGCAGAGATGGACTTGAAATCTATGCCATGTGCGAAATCCCCGCAAATGTAATCTTGGCAGATAAATTTCTTGAGGTTTTTGATGGCTACTCAATCGGCTCAAACGACCTAACACAGCTTACTCTTGGAGTCGACAGAGAGAGTGCGAAAATCGCCCATATATTTGATGAGAGAAACGAGGCGGTTAAGCGTATGTTGCAAATGGCAATAAAAGCGTGCAAAGAGAGAGGCAAATACATAGGCATCTGCGGACAAGCACCATCAGACTACCCGGAGATTACCGAGTTTTTGGTACAAGAGGGGATAGACTCCATCTCACTAAACCCAGACTCACTCTTTAAAATGCGCCTAATTGTGAGTGACTTGGAAGAGAAACTCTCTTAGGAGTTTGGAGAGAATTTTTTTCTAAAAAACTTCTCCACTTCCATCACTGCAACCAGTGTTAAAGCTATGATAAGCAGTGTGCCCCACATCTCTAAAGTAACGGGTTCAACGCTTAGCACCGACTGCATGAAAGGTGTGTACATGGCTATCATGTGGACACCCTGCGCTGTGATGACGGATATCCATAAAAGTACATTTCTGGCATGGTTGATTTTAAATATGGAGCTGTTTTCACTGCGTGAGTTGAAGGTATGCACATTCTCAAATAGCACCATCATTAGCAGTGTGATGTTTCTTGCCGCCTCCTCTTTGTATCCAAACTCAAGCAGCGTATAAAAAAGAGCGAATGCGGAGATGCCCATATAGAGACCGCCCACAACCACTCTGCTAATCATGGTTTTGTTAAATATAGGCTCTTTTGGGTCGCGCGGCTTGCGTTTTAGCACTCCGGGTTCAGCCTTCTCAACGGCTAGTGCTACATCTTGTATGCCGTTCGCAACAAGGTTGAGCCAGAGTATCTGCACAGGCAGAAGCGGGACAGGTATAAAAAATATGATTGAGAGAAGCACAAGCACTATCTCTGCAAATCCTGTAGCTATAAGAAGATGAATAACTTTGCGGATATTGTCATACGCAACACGTCCCTCTTCTACACCATTTACGATGGAGCCGAAGTGGTCATCCGTTAGTATCAAATCACTTGATTCACGAGCCACATCCGTGCCGCTTTTGCCCATCGCTATACCGATGTTTGCAAATTTAAGTGCGGGCGCGTCATTGACACCGTCTCCGGTTACCGCCACAAAGTGACCGAGTTCTTGAAATGTTTTTACTATAAG
>NZ_JAVVFL010000050.1:0-11472 GCF_032250635.1 Sulfurimonas sp. | reverse complement strand
GTAAAAGGCTTTAGTATTGCAAATGACTTGGCTGAAGGTGTTGATGGTTCAATCATTAACGCATTTAACGCCGATGCAGATTCACTAAAGCTATTAAAGCAGACTGAAGATATCGAAGATGAGAATGCTCTCTCAGCTATTCGTATCTATAAAGTTATGAGACCGGGCGAGCCTGTAACTAAAGAGGCTGCAAGAATATTTGTAAATCAGCTTTTCTTTGATCCTGAGAGATATGACTTGACAAAAGTTGGTCGTATGAAGATGAATCATAAGCTAAGTCTTAATATTCCAGAGTACATAACTGTTCTTACGCATGAAGATATTATAGAATCAGTAAAATATGTTATTAAAGTAAAAAACGGACAAGGTCATATTGATGATAGAGATCACCTTGGAAATCGTCGTATTCGTTCTATCGGCGAACTTTTAGGAAATGAGTTACATAACGGTCTTATTAAGATGCAAAAAGCGATTCGTGACAAACTCTCAACTATGAGCGGACCGATGAGCGAGCTTATGCCGCATGATTTGATAAACTCAAAGATGATTACTTCAACAATTATGGAGTTCTTCTCGGGCGGGCAGTTATCACAATTTATGGATCAAACAAATCCACTCTCAGAAGTAACGCATAAACGCCGTCTATCAGCTCTTGGTGAAGGCGGTCTTGTTAAAGAGCGTGCAGGATTTGAAGTGCGTGACGTTCACCCGACTCACTACGGTAGAATCTGTCCAGTTGAAACTCCGGAGGGTCAAAATATCGGTCTTATCAACACTCTTGCAACATATGCAAAAGTAAATGAGCACGGCTTTATTGAGGCACCATATAAAGTTATGAAAGATGGAAAAGTTCTCAATGAAATTGTTTATCTTACTGCAACTCAAGAAGAGGGCAAAAAGATAGCAGCCGCTTCAAACAAATTGGACGAAAACGGTCAGTTTGTAGATAAGCTAGTTGTTACAAGAATGGATGGAGAGATTCTTCACCGTTCTATAAATGAGTGTGAATATGCCGACCTTTCATCTCACATGGTTGTCGGTGTAGCTGCATCACTTATTCCATTTTTGGAGCATGATGATGCAAACCGTGCACTTATGGGCGCGAACATGCAACGTCAAGCAGTACCACTTATTAAATGTGAGGCACCAATGGTCGGAACAGGCGTTGAGAAGCTTGTTGCGCGTGACTCATGGGAGTGTGTAAAAGCTAGACGTTCAGGTATTGTAGAGAAGGTAGACGCTAAACACATCTACGTTATGGGAGATGACGAAGGAGATATTTATATAGATTACTATCCATTGCAAAAAAATCTTCGTACTAACCAAAATACAGCGTTTGCACAAAAACCGATTGTAAATATCGGACAGAGAGTGGAGACGGGACAGATAATTGCAGACGGTCCAAACATGGATCAAGGAGAGCTTGCTCTTGGTGTAAATGCCATGGTTGCGTTTATGCCTTGGAATGGTTATAACTTTGAGGATGCTATCGTAATCTCAGAGAGACTAATCCGTAAAGACGCATTTACATCTGTTCATATCTACGAGAAAGAGGTTGAAGCAAGAGAGTTAAAGCATGGTGTTGAAGAGATTACCCGCGATATTCCAAACGTAAGAGATGACGAGTTATCTCATCTTGATGACAGCGGTATCGTTAAAATCGGTACAACTGTTACGGGCGGTATGATTCTTGTCGGTAAAGTTTCTCCAAAGGGTGAAGTTAAACCTACTCCTGAAGAGAGACTTCTTCGTGCAATTTTCGGCGAAAAAGCCGGCCACGTTATAAACAAATCTCTATACTGTCCTCCAAGCATGGAAGGCGTTGTAGTTGACGTTAAAATCTTTACAAAAAAAGGTTATGACAAAGACGTACGCGCGTTAGAGCTTGAGAAAGAAGAGCGTGATTATTTAGAGCGTGAGCACTATGACAGACTTCTTATGATAGATAAAGAGGAGATGCTTCGCGTAACTAAGCTTCTTACAAAAGAGCCTCTGACGACTGATATTAAAATCGGTAATACAAATTACAAAACAGGTGATTTGATAGATGCAAAAGATTTAGTTGAAGTAAACCGTTTTGCTATGAATGCGATTATAAAATCATTCAGCGAAGAGATTCAGTCAGAGTACAATAAGACTAAAAACTACTTCCAAAAGGAGAAGAGACTCTTCCGCGATGAACATGAAGAGAAATTAAATATCTTAGAAAAAGATGACATTCTACCTAACGGCGTTGTGAAGTATGTAAAAGTATATATCGCTACAAAACGCCAGTTAAAAGTCGGTGATAAAATGGCTGGACGTCACGGAAACAAGGGTATAGTTTCAATCATTGTACCAGAGGTTGATATGCCGTACATGGAAGATGGAAGAAGCGTTGACATTTGTCTCAATCCGCTAGGTGTTCCTTCTCGTATGAATATCGGGCAGGTATTAGAGATGCACTTGGGTATGGCAGGTCGTGAACTTGGACATCAGATTACAAAAGAGTTTGAGTCTAAACAAAAAAATTTCATCCAAAATATCCGTGCTAAGATGATTGAGATTGCAGATGTTGCACTTATGATGAATGCAAAAGAGGTTATCACTAAAATGAGTGATGATGAACTGCTTAATCACGCACGTGACTGGTCAAGAGGTGTTAAGTTTGCATCCCCGATTTTTGAAGGCGTAAATTCAGAAGAGTTTGAGAAGATTTTCAAGCTTGCTAAGATGGAGACAGACGGTAAAGTTGTACTTTACAACGGTTTGACGGGGGAGAAGATAAAAGAGCGTGTAAACGTTGGTTACATGTATATTCTTAAACTTCATCACCTTGTTGATGAGAAGATTCATGCACGTTCAACCGGACCATACTCTCTTGTTACACAGCAACCGGTCGGCGGTAAAGCGCTCTTTGGTGGTCAAAGATTTGGAGAGATGGAAGTTTGGGCACTTGAAGCGTATGGTGCAAGTGCAGTACTTAAAGAGATGCTTACTATCAAATCTGATGATGTTGATGGACGTGTCCGTGCGTACAAAGCGATTACAAAAGGTGAGTTAGTTCCGGAATCAGGCATTCCTGAGACTCTATTTGTATTGACAAAAGAGCTTCAAGCATTAGCTCTTGATGTAGAAATATTTGACGAGGTAGAAGACAATGAGTAAATTAGTAGCTATTGAAGTAACTGAAGAGAAAAGACCGACTGATATAAAGCAGATACAGTTTCGTTTAGCTTCCCCTGAGAAGGTGTTATCTTGGAGTCATGGTGAAGTAAAAAAACCAGAAACTATCAACTACCGTACGCTTAAACCTGAGCGTGACGGTCTTTTTTGTGCTAAAATTTTTGGTCCTGTAAGGGATTATGAGTGTCTGTGCGGCAAATACAAAAAGATGCGTTACAAAGGCGTTGTATGTGAGAAGTGTGGTGTTGAAGTAACTAGCACTAAAGTTCGCCGTACCCGCATGGGGCATATAGAGCTTGTGACGCCTGTTGCACACATCTGGTATGTCAGTTCACTACCTTCTCGTATAGGTACTCTTTTGGGTATCAAGATGAAAGATTTGGAGCGCGTGCTTTATTATGAGGCGTACATTGTTGAATCGGGCGGAGAGGCATACTATGATGCTGAAGCTAAAACTCCTGTTTTAAAATATGACGTTTTAAATGAAGAGCAGTACCGTACTTTAGTATCAAGATTTGGTGAATTGGGCTTTAGAGCTCGCATGGGCGGCGAAGTTGTTCGTGATTTGTTAGACTCAATCGATTTAGTTGATGCGTTTACACAGCTAAAAGAAGATATTGAACTTACAAAAAGCGAAGCAAAAACAAAAACTATTGCTAAGAGACTTAAGGTTATTGAATCATTTCTAAATTCAGGAAACAATCCTGCATGGATGATGCTTACGGTTCTTCCTGTCCTTCCGCCGGATTTAAGACCGCTTGTATCACTCGATGGCGGAAAATTTGCAGTATCAGATGTAAATGATCTCTATCGCCGTGTTATCAACCGTAACCAACGTCTTAAGCGTCTTGTAGAGCTTGAAGCACCTGAGATTATTGTTAGAAATGAGAAGCGTATGCTTCAAGAGTCGGTTGATGCTCTATTTGACAACGGTCGTCGCGCAAATGCTGTAAAGGGTGCTAACAAGCGTCCACTGAAATCTTTAAGTGAGATCATTAAAGGTAAGCAGGGTCGTTTTAGACAAAACTTACTCGGTAAGCGTGTTGACTTCTCCGGACGTTCTGTAATTGTTGTAGGTCCAACGCTGACAATGGATCAGTGTGGATTACCTAAGAAGATGGCACTTGAACTCTTTAAGCCGCATTTGATTGCAAAACTTGAAGATAAGGGTTATGCAACAACGGTTAAAGCTGCTAAAAAGATGATTGAGGACAAAACAAACGAAGTTTGGGAGTGTCTTGCTGAGATAGTTGATGGGTATCCGGTACTTCTAAACCGTGCGCCTACGCTTCACAAGCTCTCTATTCAAGCGTTCCATCCTAAGCTAATTGACGGAAAAGCTATTCAGCTTCACCCTTTAGTTTGTGCTGCGTTCAACGCCGACTTCGACGGTGACCAGATGGCTGTACACGTTCCACTTGGCTCAGCTGCTATTGCAGAGGCTAAAGTCTTGATGATGGCATCCATGAATATCCTTCTGCCTGCATCAGGAAAAGCGATAGCTACGCCTTCACAAGATATGGTTCTTGGTATCTACTATATTACTTTGGAGAAAAACAGCGTAAAGGGTTCAAACAAACTTTTTGCAAACGTTGATGAAGTAAGAATAGCAATTGAGCATGATGCGTTAGATATTCATGCAAAAGTAAGAACTAGAGATGAGGGAAGAATCATCCATACAACTGCAGGACGTATGTTGCTTAAAGCAATATTGCCTGACTTCGTTCCATCAGAACTTTGGAATAGAGTTATGAAGAAAAAAGCTATAAATGAACTAGTTGACTATGTTCAAAAACATGGCGGCATAGGTATTACAGCCGGTTTCTTAGACAGACTTAAAGATTTAGGTTTCAAACATGCTACAGAATCAGGTGTCTCTATCTCTATTGATGATATTAAAATACCTGAGGGAAAATCAGTTAAGATCGCTGACTCTAAAAACAGAGTGTTTGAGATTCAAAAGCAGTATGAAGCGGGTCTTTTAACTGAACAAGAGAGATATAACAAGATTATCGACGTTTGGACAGACACAAACAACACTCTTGCAGCACAGATGATGGAGCTGGTTCAAACAGATAAGAGCGGGTTTAACTCTATCCACATGATGGCAGATTCTGGCGCTCGTGGTTCTGCTGCACAAATCCGTCAGCTTGCCGGTATGCGCGGTCTTATGGCTAAACCAAGCGGTGAAATTATTGAAACTCCGATTATCTCTAACTTTAAAGAGGGTCTTAACGTAATCGAGTACTTTATCTCCACTCACGGAGCTAGAAAAGGTCTTGCCGATACTGCTCTTAAAACTGCAAATGCGGGTTATTTGACTCGTAAACTTGTAGATGTTGCGCAAAATGTTAAAGTTGTTGAGCATGATTGCCATACTCATGAGGGTATTGAGATCTCAGATATAAGTGATCAAAATACGCTTATCGAATCTCTTGAAGATAGACTCAACGGCAGGGTTTTAGCAGATGATGTTATTGACCCGATAAGCAACGAGATACTTTTTGCCGAGGGAACACTTCTTGATGAAGTAAGTGCAAAAGTTATAGCAGAGGCTGGCATCAAAACAGCATATATCAGAACACCGACTACATGTAAGAGTGAAAACGGTATATGTGCACTATGTTACGGCGTAAACCTTGCAACAGGATATATAGTTCGTAGAGGTGAGGCTGTTGGTATTATTGCCGCACAGTCAATCGGCGAGCCTGGTACACAGCTTACTCTTAGAACATTCCACGTTGGTGGAACAGCAAGCTCGACTGCTCAAGAGAGACAGGTTGTTGCTGAGAAAGAAGGTTTTATCCGTTACTACAACCTTAAAACTTATGCTTCAAAAGAGGGCAAAAACATAGTGGCAAACCGCAGAAATGCAGCAGTGCTATTGGTTGAACCAAAAATCAAAGCTCCTTTTGCCGGTAAAATTGAGATTCAGACTGTGCATGATGAAGTTATCATCAGCGTATCTTCTAAAACTGATACTGTTCGTTACGTACTACGTAAAAACGAGATTGCTAAACCTAATGAGTTAGCAGGTGTCGGCGGACAGATTGAAGGGAAATATTACTTCCCGTATGAGAGCGGTTCTGAAGTTAAAGAGCATGAATCAATTGTTGAAACAATTAAAGATGGCTGGAATGTTCCAAGCCGTATACCATATGCATCTGAGCTTTTAGTTGCAAATGGAGCACCTGTAACACAAAAGATTTTTGCAAAAGAGGAAGGAGTCGTGAAATACTTCTTGCTAAAAGGCGATTATTTAGAGAGATTTGAGGGGCTGAAAGCTGGCTATGAAGTAGTAGAAAAAGGTCTTTTTGCTACCGTTGTAGATGCTAACAATCGTGAAGCGGTACGTCACTATATTGCGCGCGGTTCTGTAATCGTTGCAGAAGATGATGTTCTTGTAGATCCTAAGTCTGTTATAGCTAAGCCAAAGAGTGATGAGTCGACTGTAATTGCAGAGTGGGATCCATACTCTAACCCGATTATCTCCGAGACAAACGGTGTGGTTCATTTTGAAGATATTATCAGCGGAACAACTGCAACAGAGCAGTATGACGAGCTAACTGGTAAAACTCGTTTAATGATAAGCGATCACGTATCTACAGAGTACAAACCGACAATTGTTCTTGCAAGTGAAGATGGTGAACTTTTAAGATACCAGCTTCAACCAAAAACATCTATATATGTACAAGACGGAGCAAAGGTTAAAGTAGCAGATATTATTGCAAAAACACCAAAAGCTCTTCAAAAGTCAAGCGATATTACCGGGGGTCTTCCTCGTGTAAGTGAACTTTTTGAGGGTCGTAGACCAAAAGCAACAGCACTAATATCTGAGATAGATGGAAATGTTAGTTTTGGAAAGCCTCTTCGTGGAAAGATTAGAATTATCGTTGCATCTGATAACGGCATAATTAAAGAGTACTTTGTAGACAAATCGCACACTGCGGTTGTCAACACGGGAGACTTTGTACATGCCGGCGAGAGATTGACATCTGGTATTATCTCTTCACATGAGCTTCTTCGTATTATGGGTGTTAAAGCACTTTATAACTACCTAGTAAGCGAAGTGCAGCAGGTTTACCGTTCACAAGGTGTTAATATTTCTGATAAGCACATCGAGGTAATCTTTACTCAGATGTTAAGACAGATAAAAATTGTAAAATCAGGCGATACGAAGTTTATAGAGGGAGATCTAATCTCTAAAACGAAGTTTGCTCAAGAGAATGAGAAGATTATTAAACTTGGCGGTCGCCCTGCGATTGCAGAGCCATTCTTGGTTGGTATTACAAGAGCTGCCGTTTCAGCTGATAGTATTATTTCTGCTGCATCATTCCAAGATACTACAAAAGTATTGACAGAAGCTGCTGTTAGTGCGAAAGTAGATGATCTAAACGACCTTAAAGAGAACGTTATTATCGGACGTACTATTCCGGTTGGAACAGGTATCTATAAAGATCAGCAGATTGTGTTTGAGTATAATTAAAGTTTAATCTTTATATATTTAAATAAACTCAACCTCTTGCATAAGTGCAAGAGGTTGATCTCCTCTTAAACTCTTGTTATCTATGATTAGCCTCTATAATTTCTCACATAAAACTCTATATATTAATTTATACTTAAAATAAGCTAACTTTAATCACTTTTTTTATAAGATTACGCGTCTATAACTCCCTAGAGAATAGCGAGTTAAATTCTACTGGAAAAATTAAGTAAAGGAATTGTATGCCTACAATCAATCAATTGATTCGCAATGAGCGTAAACGTGTGGTTAAAAAATCAAAATCACCTGCTCTTGTATCATGTCCACAGCGTCGTGGTGTTTGTACACGTGTTTACACAACAACACCAAAAAAACCTAACTCGGCTTTGAGAAAAGTTGCAAAAGTTCGTTTGACTTCAGGTTTTGAAGTTATTTCTTATATCGGTGGTGAGGGTCACAACCTTCAAGAGCACTCAATCGTACTAGTTCGTGGCGGTCGTATAAAAGATTTACCCGGTGTTAAGTATCACATCGTTCGTGGTGCACTCGATACTGCAGGTGTTGCAAATCGTACTGTTGCTCGTTCTAAATACGGAACAAAACGTCCTAAAAAATAGGGACTATTTTTTAGGAACCTAAACATTAATTAGTACGCGAAACGAACAAGTCCGTTTCACTACGCTAACGCTAAGTTCACTTCAGCAGTGGGCTCATGAAACTAGTTTCATTTGAAATTGTGTTTTAGTGAAAAGCTGAAAAATATTAAGCTAACACAGGATATATCTTAAGTGATATATTTTGAGTAAATTTAAAAAAAAATTGAAGTAAGGAAAATTACAAATGAGAAGAAGAAAAGCTCCCGTTCGTGAAATTATGCCTGATCCTGTTTATGGAAGCAAAGTTTTAACGAAATTTATAAACAAAATTATGTATGACGGTAAAAAAAGTACAGCTGAAAAGATTATTTACAGCGCTTTAGATATCGTAAGCTCTCGCGGCGAAAAAACAGGTATCGATACATTTAACGATGCTATTGAAAATATTAAGCCGATTATTGAAGTTAAAAGTCGCCGTGTTGGTGGTGCTACTTATCAAGTTCCAGTAGAAGTACGCCCGGTACGCCAATTGTCGCTAGCTATTAGATGGTTAGTTGATGCTTCTAGAAAAAGAAACGAGAGAACAATGGCTGAGAGATTGGCTAATGAGTTAATGGATGCTGGATCTGAAAAAGGTAACGCATTTAAGAAAAAAGAAGATACTTATCGTATGGCTGAAGCAAATAAAGCATTTGCTCACTATCGTTGGTAATAGGATAAATTATGGCAAGATCACATAAACTAGAAGATGTAAGAAACATCGGTATTGCTGCTCACATTGATGCGGGTAAAACGACAACAACTGAAAGAATTCTGTTCTATACAGGTCGTGAGCATAAAATCGGCGAGGTTCATGATGGCGCTGCTACAATGGACTGGATGGAGCAAGAGCAAGAGCGTGGTATTACTATTACTTCTGCTGCGACAACTTGTGAATGGGATAACAAGCAGATTAACATCATTGATACTCCGGGTCACGTTGACTTTACTATTGAAGTTGAGCGTTCTATGCGTGTACTTGATGGTGCTGTTTCAGTTTTCTGTGCAGTTGGCGGCGTTCAGCCACAATCTGAGACTGTTTGGAGACAAAGAAATCGTTATGGTGTACCATCGATTGTATTTGTTAACAAAATGGACAGAACAGGCGCTGATTTTTATCAAGTTGAAGCTCAAATTCGTGATCGCCTAAAAGGAAATCCTGTTCCAATCCAATTACCAATCGGTGCTGAGGATGGTTTTACAGGTGTTGTAGATCTTGTTAAGATGAAAGCAATCGTTTGGGATATAGATGCTGCAATGGGTTCAAACTACCATGTAGAAGAGATTCCTGCAAATATGCTAGACAAAGCTGCAGAGTATCGTGAAAAGATGATTGAATCAATCTCTGAAGTTGACGGAAACGAAGAGCTTGCCGAAAAATACCTTGAGGGTGAAGCGCTAAGCGAAGAAGAAATTATTGCAGGAATTAAAGCTGCAACAATAGCTATGCATATAGTTCCTATGACTGCAGGAACAGCATTTAAAAACAAAGGTGTTCAGACTCTTCTTGACGCGGTTGTTGCGTATCTTCCTTCTCCTGTAGAGTGTGCTCCGATTAAAGGCACTATGATGGATGATGAAGAGCAAGAAGTCATAGTTCCATCTACTGATGATGGCAAGTTTGCTGCTTTAGCATTTAAGATTATGACTGACCCGTTCGTTGGAACATTGACTTTTATCCGTGTTTATCGCGGTTCATTAGAAGCAGGTTCATTCGTTCATAACTCTACAAAAGATAAGAAAGAGCGTATTGGTCGTATCGTAAAGATGCATGCTATTAAGCGTGAAGAGATTAAAGAGATTTACGCAGGTGAAATCGGTGCAGTTGTTGGTCTTAAATATACAACTACCGGTGACACTCTTTGTGACGCAGATGAGACAGTTGTCTTAGAGCGTATGGTATTCCCTGAGCCGGTTATCTCTGTTGCTGTTGAGCCAAAAACAAAAGCAGATCAAGAGAAGATGGGACTAGCACTTGGTAAACTTGCTGCAGAAGATCCATCTTTTAGAGTTCATACTGATGAAGAGACAGGACAGACAATTATCTCAGGAATGGGCGAATTGCACCTTGAAATCCTTGTTGACCGTATGAAAAGAGAGTTTAAAGTAGAAGCTGAAGTTGGTGCGCCACAAGTTTCTTACCGTGAAACTATCAAAAAAGAAGTTGAACAAGAGTACAAATACGCAAAACAGTCTGGTGGACGCGGTGCTTTTGGTCATGTATACCTTAGAATCAAGCCGGGCGAGCCTAGTACAGGTTTTGTTTTCCATAATGAAATCAAGGGCGGGGTAATTCCAAAAGAGTATATTCCTGCAGTTGAGAAGGGTTGTTCTGAGACAATGAGCAACGGTGTTCTTGCGGGCTACCCGATGGAAGACGTTGAAGTTACACTTTACGATGGTTCATACCATGAAGTAGACTCGAACGAGATGGCATTTAAACTTGCTGCTTCAATGGGCTTTAAAGAGGGTTGTAGAAAAGCAAATCCTTCAATTTTAGAGCCAATGATGAAAGTAGAAGTTGAAGTTCCAGAAGATTACATGGGTGATGTTATCGGCGACCTTAACCGTCGTCGTGGACAGATCAACGCAATGAGCGACAGAAGCGGAAACAAAATTGTTGATGCATTCGTTCCACTTGCTGAGATGTTTGGTTACTCAACTGACCTTCGTTCTGCTACTCAAGGTAGAGCAACGTACTCTATGGAATTCGATCACTATGAAGAAGTTCCAAAAAATGTATCTGAAGAGATCATTAAAAAGAGAAACGGCTAAACCGCTACAAAAAGTGCCTCCTCTCAATTGAGGGAGGCATTAACTCCAAACTATCTACAAAAAATCAAAATTTTATGATATATTAGTTTTATTTCTATTTTTTATATAAAATAGAAATTTTACAACTGCTCTTAAAGCCAGTATAATTACATAAACGACAGATGTCCAAAGAAGAGGGTGTAGAAAATTTCCCCGCTCCATCATGAGAGAGGCTCTTTGAATCGGCGAGCTTAAGAAGTCTGAGTGCTGTAAAACAGAAAGCACCAGCAAAATCGCTAAGAAGTAAATAAGTTCAATTTTTATTTTTTTAATCATAATACAATTATATCTATTATAATTAAAAAAATAAAAAAATTAGGCAAAAAAAGATGAAAAAAATTGACTAAAACAAAAATAATTGACCAAACCATTTTT
>NZ_JAVVFL010000261.1:0-1990 GCF_032250635.1 Sulfurimonas sp. | reverse complement strand
ATTTACCACTTTCAATATTTTTGCATCTAAAAATTCTCTTGGGTCTTTGTCATAGTAGGCATCAATATCCGAGAGAATTATAAGCAGATCCGAATCGGTATGTTTTGTTATGTAAGCCGAGAGTTGGTCATTGTCTCCAACAACAAGCTCTTTTGTGGAAGTTGCATCATTTTCATTGATAATCGGAATAACACCGTTTGAGAGAAGCGTGTTGACGGTATCTTTGATTCTTTGTATCTCATCTTCTCTTTGGAGGTTTGCAGCGGTGACTAAAACCTGTGCGCTCAACACATCATGCACTCCAAATTTCTTACTATATTTGTTCATAAGTATCGGCTGCCCGATTGCAGCTAAAGCCTGCTTGTTTTGCAGTACGCTTCTGTCAAGCTTTAAAGTAGTGTAACCTGCTGCTACGGCTCCTGAAGAGACTAAAATCACCTCATTTGTTTTTCTAAGCTCGCATAAAAAATCTACCAGATCCCTCATTCTCTCTAAAGCAATAGAGTCATTTTGTGTTAAAACAGCACTTCCTACTTTTACGACTACTCTTCTCATTTTTCAGGACTCTAATCTTTTTGATTGAACTAATTTAAAGAGTGCATTTTTAAGAGGCTCTATATTTTTATTTGTAGCTGAAGAGATTGGCACCACAAAATATGGCAGTTCTCTATTGTAGCCCAGAGTCTCATCTGCTGTTTTTTGAATAAAATAAGGTATTGTCTCATCAAAACCAATATCGTTACCTTTGGTAGCTTCAAGTCCTAGCATCTCTAAAAAGCTCTTAACTAACTCTTCTAGCTCATCCGAAGGTACCGCGTCAGCTCTAGTTAGGGCAATAGCATATTTGCTCTGCGCCAATTTATCTGAGAATGCTGCTACTTCCGCTTTAAGCGTCTCTATCTGCTCTCTTAAGTCTCTATAAGATGCCAAATCCACCATGAAGAGAAGAATCTCAGTTCTTTCTATATGTCTTAAGAACTCTATTCCAAGACCTTTGCCTTCGTGCGCGCCGCCGATAATACCTGGAATATCAGCCATAATAAATGATTCAAAATCACCTATATTTACCTGACCGAGCTTGGGGGTAAGTGTTGTAAACTCATAGTTTGCAATCTCAGGACGAGCATTTGAGACTGTTGAGATAAGAGTGGATTTACCGACATTTGGAAAGCCGACCAAACCGACATCGGCTATAAGTTTAAGATCAAGCTTGATTTTTCTTGTCTCACCCTTTTCTCCGGGTTGCGCATAGGTAGGTCTTTGGTTTGTAGATGACTTAAAGTGTGTATTTCCAAGTCCGCCTCTTCCGCCTGTTATAAAAAGCTCCTCTTGACCATCTTCCAACATATCAAAAACAACTTCACCGCTATCCATGTCGATTATCTGCGTACCTGGGGGAACGATAATAACTCTTTTTACACCAGATTTTCCAGCCATATTTGAGCTTTCACCCGGAGCACCGTTGTCCGCTTTTATATGCATCTTCTTTTGGAAATGAGAGAGTGTATGCGTATTGTTATCACACTTAAACCAAATATCTCCGCCTTTGCCGCCATCGCCACCGTTTGGTCCGCCATTTACGACAAATTTTTCACGACGAAATGATACACACCCTTGACCGCCTTTTCCCGAAGAGACCGTTAATTCAACACTATCTGTAAACATATTTATTTTCCTTGATGTTTAATACTTAAAAATTTACTAGTAACAATAAAAAGTAAACTGTTAAATATTTAAAGTTTTTTAGGCGCACGGCCCAATATTTGAAGTAGAAATATTTGAGCCAAGGCTCAAATATTGTAGAATTATGCAGCGGGGATGATTGAAACTTGTTGACGTTTTTTATCTTTTCTATGGAATGATACAACACCGTCAACCAATGCATATATAGTATGGTCTTTGCCCATGCCTACATTTTTACCAGGGTGAACTTTAGTTCCTCTTTGGCGAATGATAATGTTTCCAGCTATTACAGCCTCTCCACCATACT
>NZ_JAVVFL010000049.1:0-11527 GCF_032250635.1 Sulfurimonas sp. | reverse complement strand
CTTGAACTTGATGAGCCCGAAGACGAGATAGAGCCTGATGAAGAGGATGAGTCTGATGAAGAAGAAAAAGAGTTTGACCAAAGCGATATAGAGTCCCAGATTCACGAAGCGGTTCAAAAACTAACTACTGAAGACCTAGAGAGTGAAATAGATGAAGATATTCTGCTCGATCTCGACTCTTTAACAAGCAGAGATTTAAAATTGGCAATAGGTGAAGAGGTTGAAGAGGCTGAGGAAGAGGATAGTGTTGATGACTTAGATGAGGCAGATGAATTTTATGAAGATGAAGAGAGCTTTGAGGAAATTCAAGACTTAGAAGAAGAATTCTCCAGTGCAAAAGAGGAGTCAACGGAGAGTTCAGATGAGGGAGTGGAAGCTCTTAAAAAACTTTTAAAAGCACTCTCGAATGAAGACGTTGCTGCATCGCTCAAGGGAATGAAGATAAGTATAAATATAACTTTGGGTGAGAAATAGTGAACCACAAATCAGGAGCAATTCTAGTTCTTTCAGGTCCAAGCGGGGCAGGGAAGAGCTCTCTGCTTAATGCGGTTATAGGTGATTTAGGCGAGTGTTACTTCTCTATCTCCACAACAACCCGTCCAATAAGAGAGGGTGAGATTAATGCTGTTCACTATCACTTTGTAGATGAGGTTGAATTTAAAAAAGATATAGAAAATGATCTTTTTTTAGAGTATGCCTTTGTGCATGGCAACTACTACGGAACATCCATAAAGCCTGTAAAAGAGGCTCTAAAAGAGGGCAAACTTGTAATTTTCGATATAGATGTTCAGGGAAATGCAACCATTATGAATAGACTTGGAGACATTACAACTTCGGTCTTTATCTCCCCTCCAACGCTCTCAGAGTTGAAAAAACGTCTCGAAGCGCGCTCTACCGACTCGAAAGAGGTTATTGACCGCCGCATTGATATGGCAAAAAGAGAGATTCAGAGAATCAGCGAGTATGACTTTCTTATAGTAAATGACAATTTTGAAGATGCAGCAGAGGTTCTAAAAACAATAGCAAATGCGGCAAGAGTTAAAATTCCGGCAAACGAGATAAATGATTTTGCTAGAAAATGGGAAGATATATAACAATAAGCTCATAATATAGTTGTGATAAGAGAAGTTACAGCTAATTTAGTTATAATTTCGGACTTAAATTTACATAAGGAATAGATATGGGAATGCCTGGCGGACAAGAATTATTAATAATCTTAGCAATTGTAGTATTGCTTTTTGGAGCAAAAAAGATACCTGAATTGGCAAAAGGTCTTGGAAAAGGAATTAAAAACTTTAAAGCTGAGATGAAGAATGACGATGACGAGAAAGAGACAGCTTCAGCAGATATGCCTAAAAAAGTAGAGTCTGAAAAAGAGACCGCTGCAAAAGAAACACCAAAAACTACAGAACAAGCGTAACTCTTGAAACAACGAGTATCGGCGCTTTTGCGCGAAAAGTTTGGTCGTGAAGTTGTTTTAGAAAAACCTCGTGACCGTTCTTTCGGTCACTTTGCTACACCCATTGCTTTCTCTATGGCAAAGGAACTCAGAGAGTCTCCTATGAAAATTGCCGAAGAGTTGGCTTCCTCATTTAATGAATCTGATTTTTTTAGCAGTGTTGATTCCGTAAAAGGTTATCTCAATTTTCGTCTTAGTGAAAATTTTTTAAGCGATTATGCCGCATGGGCGCTTGATAATCCTAACGACTTTGCAAAACAGGAAAAAAATGAAAGAATCCTCTTGGAGTTTGTAAGCGCAAACCCGACAGGACCGCTTCATATAGGTCATGCAAGAGGCGCAGTTTACGGAGATACTCTTTATAGGCTCGCACGTCATTTAGGCTATGATATAACGGCTGAGTATTATGTAAATGATGCCGGAAACCAGATAGATCTGCTTGGTCTCTCCATTCAACTTTACGGACGTGAAAATATACTTAAAGAGAGTGTCGAGTACCCAGAGAGTTACTACAGAGGTGACTATTTGGCTCCTTTGGCAAAAAATGCAGTCGAGAAATTCGGCAAAGAGATTTTGAGTGACGATTCTCGCCAAAAAGAGCTCGCACTCTGGGCAAAAGATGGTGTCATGGAGATTATAAAAAATGATTTGGCAGATACCAAAGTCTTTTTTGACACCTTTGTTTATGAGTCTTCCCTTTATGCAGACTGGGATAGAGTCATGGCAAAAATGGGTGAGGGTGTCTATGAAAAAGAGGGCAAACTCTTTATAGCATCTTCGCAAAAGGGTGACGACTCGGACAGAGTGGTCGTTCGTGAAGATGGGCGTCCTACATATCTTGCCGGCGATATAGTCTATCATAACCAAAAGTTTGAGAGAGGGTATGACCACTACATAAATATCTGGGGAGCGGATCATCACGGATATATAGCGAGGGTAAAAGCCGCTGTTGAATTTTTGGGATATGAGAGCGCTAAGCTTGAAGTGCAGCTTTCTCAAATGGTAAGTCTTTTAAAAGACGGCGAACCATACAAGATGAGCAAGCGTGCGGGCAATGTTATACTTATGAGCGATATTGTAGAGGAGATTGGCTCCGATGCGCTTAGATTTATCTTTGCTTCAAAGAAGAGCGATACTGCTTTAGAGTTTGACATCTCTGAATTTAAAAAACAGGATAGCTCAAACCCTATTTTTTACATCCAGTATGCACATGCAAGGATCAAAACTATTCTCTCAAAAAGTGATTTGAGTGAAGATGAGATTATGTCTGCTACTCTGAAAAACTTGGATGACAATGCTGATATGTTGATGTTTGACGCACTGCTTTTGCCTGAGATTATCGAAGATGCGTTTAGTTCAAGACAGGTTCAAAAACTTCCTGAGTATCTGAAATCACTTGCGGCATCACTTCATAAGTTTTACTATGATTGCAGAATTATCGGAACAGAAGATGAAGCAAAACTCTTAAAACTTTTAATGGTTGTGGGACTCTCACTCCGCACCGGGCTCTCTTTGATGGGTATAACGGCAAAAGACTACATGACAAAAGAGGAAGATTAAAGCTTAAGGTTTGGGTAGAGTTTTAAGACTTCCCTCAGCTGGGATTTCGTAATCTGTATTAAAATCGGATTTTTACTCTCATCAAGCCAAAAGGCTATTTTTTCAATCTCTTCAAGGGTCATGGAGGTGCATCCAGCCGTGGCTGCATCTTTTGACTTTTGAACATGCATAAATATACAGGAGCCTCTTTTTTTAAGCTGCTCTTTGTTATGTCCTACGACAATCCCTAGTTCATACTGAGCGTCATCTCTTCTCATCTCTTCAAAGCTTTTTGGTTTAACTTTCGGTTCTTGAACTATTTTGTTGTAAAACTCCGAATCAGAGTCATCAACGCATATAAGACCATTTCGTGCGTGTATATAAGGCATTTTGAGCTTTAAATCTTTCGCATACCCAAATATTGCATCAAGTCTGAATATGCCGATGGGCGCCTTTTTGTCCCCTTCATATTTAAGCGGTTCACTCTCTTTTCTAGCGAGATTGATTTCTCCCAGTCCGAAACCGAATCCACTTTTACCTACATTGACTTTGATGGGGTCAAAAACTCTTGCTCCATCTTCAAAACAGTAGAGTTCTGCTTTGGTGGAGTTGTACTCCTCGCCCACTACTAAAACCATTTGCTCGCCCGCAAATACAAAGATTTGACAAATTATTATAATTAAGAAACTTTTTACCATAAAGTATGTTACTATTACTAAAATATGAGGCAGGTTAATTTTTAAAAATGGAAAAAATTTTATGAGTATAAATATAAGAAAAGCCAGTAGTGATGATGCGCCATTCTTAGCACAAATGATTTTACAGAGCACTAGGGCTGACAAAAAAATCGGGATTTATGATCTGATTTTTAAAACTAAAAATGATAAAGATGCCTTAAATTATCTAGAAAAACTAACAAATACAAATGCAAAATCGAACTGCCACTATAGTAACTTCTTAATTGCAGAGATGGATGGCAAAAGCGTTGGTTCTCTTTGTAGCTATGAGCCTAGAATTGCGACAAGAGAGGTTTTTTTACAGGCTCTTAGCGAAATAGGAATTGACGGCGAGGAGAGCGAATATTTGGGGCTTATGGAGATTTGTTCATTTCCTATAAATATAAGAACGCTTATTTTTGACTACATGGAGGAGCTTGAGGGTTTTATGGATGTGGGAATCTTAAAAGCGCTTATGCATAAAAGCCTCTTGAACGCAAGGTTAAAAGGGTATCGTATAGCTCAAACAATAGTCGAAATAGGTTCACTAGAGACCCTTTTATACTACAAAAAACTTGGCTTTAAAGAGCTAAGGCAAAAAGAGTGCGAGCCTTATAAAGAGATATTCGGTAGACCAGGTTTAGTTCTGCTCTCTATAGAGTTCTGATAGGTTCAGCATAGAACTCTCGGCGCTCTCTCTCTTCCCCTCACTTCTTGCCATCGCACTGGCGCTCTATACACGCAATGTGATGTTGTCTCTTTTTGGAGGAGTAGTTCTAGGCGTTTTTGTTTTAAACGACTTCTCATTTTTTGCCTCATTTGAAAATATATTTTCTCTCTTTAGCTCTTTACTATCAGAGCCGTGGATACTAAAAACTTTGGCTTTTGCAATCTTGGTTGGAAGCATTATGGCTCTTATTGAAAAATCCGGCGGAATTGATGGTTTTGTAGATTATATGCTGCATAAAACCAAGATTGTTAAATCTGCGCGTTCTGCATTGGTGCTTAGTTACGTTGTAGGCGTCATAATTTTTGTGGAGTCCTCCATTACGGCTCTTATTTCAGGAGCTGTCGGAAAACCGCTTTGTGACAAATACAAGATACCCAGCGCAAAACTTGCTTTTGTCTGCGACTCGACATCGGCACCTATTAGCTCTCTTATAGTTTTAAACGGCTGGGGAGCGCTTCTTCTTGGGCTTATAGCTACGCAAGTCTCTTTGGGCATCATAGATATGGATGCGCTCTCTCTTCTTATAGACTCTATTTTATACAACTTTTACTCAATGGCAGCCCTTGTAGTTACCTTTTTGGCTATATGGTTTAACATAGATTTGGGAGCCATGAAAAACGCAAAGCATATACCAAAAGATAAAGATTTGCTACAAAATAACGGTGTGAGTATGTCTTATATGCTCCTGCCTATAATCTTGATGGTTATTTTTGTTTTTGTTTTTTTGTATCTTAGTGGCAATGGTGATATTTTAAAAGGGAGCGGTTCTAGCTCTATATTTTATACAATGCTTAGCACTCTTATCTTTACCCTCTTTTATTTTGTCGGTACAAAAAATATGAACTTTATAACGTGGAGCAAAACCGCATTTTTGGGGGCTAAAAAACTCACACCCATTGCACTAATACTCCTTTTTGCATTTGCCATAGGAGAGGTTACAACAGAGCTTAAAACAGGTCACTATTTGGCATCGTTGGCAGATGAAAATTTGAGCATCTACCTTTTGGCGGGAGTCATATTTCTTATAAGTTCGGTTATCTCATTTTCAACAGGAACAAGTTGGGGAACGTTTAGCATAATGATACCAGTTGCAGTTCCTATGGCAGTTACAATGGATGCAGATATTGCTCTGTGCATTGGGGCGGTAATCTCAGGCGGCATTTTTGGTGATCACTGCTCGCCAATTTCAGATACCACAATCATATCTTCGATGGCGAGTGACTGCGAGGTTATAGAGCATGTGCGGACTCAGATGCCATATGCTCTCATCAGCGGGGCAATCGCCCTTGTGCTGTTTGTAGTGTTTAGTTTTTTCTAAAGTCCTAGCGCGATGTTGATTGAGTAGCGCATATCCTCATCAAGATTTTCCATACTCTTTAACATCCATCTCAAGTAGGCAGCATCGCTTGTGGCGACTTCTACAAGGGTTTTGCCTTTGTATTTGCCGAAATTAAATGATTTTATAAGGATGGGTGTGAGAGTTAAATCGACCATCTTCTCAACCGGATTATCCTCTGGAAATTGCGCTAAAACACTCTCTTTGAGTTTGCTTAGAAATAGTTTCAGAACTAAAACGTCACCTATCGCATCATGCGCTTTTATGGTTATGCCGAGTGCATCCGCCTCTTTTTGCTCCTCTTTGTAGATTCCCATTTTGTAGCGGAAATATTGAAGCCTGTGCGCCTCTTCATCTGGAAATATATGTTTAGCCACCCTTAGCGTGTCGATGACTTTCATCTGGGTTTTAAAACCCTCTTTGGCAAGCATTCCTATGTCAAAAGGGGCATTGTGGATTATGAGATAGTTTTCATCTGTGTTAAGTTCTTGAAGTCTTTTATAAGAGACACTCTCCCTGCAGAGGCTTTTTCCCTCAAGCATATCGGGAGTGATTCCATGAACCTCCATTGCAGCGTAGTTGATAGGAACATCCGAGAAGAAAAACTCATTTTGAACCTCAATCTCTTTTTCGCCTAAAACCATGAATCCCAGCTGAATTACTCTGTCCAACTCACCAACTCCAGTTGTCTCTGTATCTAATATAATATATTTTTTTGCCAAATTTTCGCCTTTTGTTTTCTGCCTTCTTAGAGGCAAGCTTTTTAAAAAAGAAAAGAGTCTAACATATATTCACTTTGAGCATGAAGATACTCGGGGCTTAGCTCTATTTTTATCGTCTCTTCGCCAATCTCGTAGGTGCAAAATTGTACAAATTTAAGCTGAATTGCCTCGCCCTCAAACTCGAAGTTTCTAATAGCCAGGGGCTCGTTTATCTCTTCAAGCAAATCTTGAATATCTTTTACAGACTCTTTGCATGGACGCAGACCAAGGAGTTTGAAAATATTTTGAAGCTTTATCTCCAGTGAGAGATCTTCATCCATAGCAATATATGTGTTGTAGACGCCGCGCGCTAATTTTAGAGCATTTTGGCTGAGAGGTTCTGCTAGTAGATTTTGTTTTATAATCTCTTTTTTATACATAACTATTATATTATATCGATAATCATTAAAAGCATATAAAAGCTATAATAGAATCAATTTTTGAGGTATATCTATGACACGTATTTTTTTATTTCTTATATTTATCTCGCTCTCTCTTGCGGCATTGCAGATAAAAGAGACGCCCATCGCATTTGGCAAAACAAGAGTAGAGTTGAGCAAAGAGTATATTAAAGAGCACTACAATTTAGAGGTAAAAGATATAAAAATCGTTCCAAAAATAATAGTTATTCATCATACGGCAATAGATGATTTCGCCGATTCGCTTTCGCGTTTTACATCCGAGACTCTCCCCTCTGACAGACCCGATATTACCAGCGGGGGAGCGCTAAATGTCTCGGCTCACTTTATGATAGAGCGTGATGGAACCATCCATCAGCTCATGCCTTTGGATTTTATGGCAAGACATGTCATAGGGCTGAATTACAACTCCATTGGCATAGAGAATGTCGGAGGTCAAAACTCTGCGGACAATCTCACAAAAGAGCAGTTAGAGGCAAATATCTTTCTTGTAAAAGAGCTCAAAAAACGTTTTGAAACTATAGAGTATGTCATAGGGCACTATGAGTATAGATGCTTTGAAGAGATGCCGCTTTGGCTTGAGGTAGATGACGGCTACAGAACATTTAAGGATGACCCGTCCGTGCGGTTTATGGACGCTCTAAGAGAAGAGATAAATGGTTTCAAAGGCGCGCCTTGTACTCAAGGGCATAAATGATTAGCTCGCCTCTTCTCTACCTCTTCTCTCTAGCACTTCTTGCCGCAGTTATCGCGCTTGTAGAGCAAAAAAGCGGCTCAAAGTTCTTTAAGTTTGTTCCCTCGTTCGTGCTTATATATCTATTTAGCATGTCTCTAGCCTCTCTTGGGGTGTTTGAGCAAAATGAAGCGATAGACGCTATATATAACAACACAAAGCAGAATCTGCTCCCCGCCATGCTTTTTTTGATGCTTCTGCAGGTGGATATAAGAGACTTTTTTAAACTCGGAAAATCTCTTCTTATCGCTTATGCCTTAGCACTCTTTTCGCTTTCTTTCGGATTTATAGCTATCACTTTTATTTTTGATTTTAACGCAGAGACCGCATCGGCTTTTGGAGCACTGAGCGGCAGCTGGATGGGCGGGGTGGCAAATATGGTAGCCGTTGGCTCGGCTCTTGGCGTTTCACAGGAAGCATTTGGTTACGCGCTTATAGTCGACAGCGTAAACTATACTATCTGGATAATGTTTCTGCTCTTTTTAACCCCGTTTGCCCACAGGTTCAACAGCTTTAGCGCGTCGCATGAACAGATGGCAAAACTGAGTGAAATAGGGTGCGCATGCACCATCGGAGCAAAGAGATACTGGCTTTTGATACTTTTGGCAATCATCGTCGCGTTCACGGTAAATCTTATAGCCTCAATCGGATTTGTCATTCTAAACTACACTACGACAACGGTTATTCTAGCGACGATACTTGGGCTTTTAGGCTCATTTACAAGACTTAAAGAGTTAAACGGTTCAAGTGAAGTCGCAACCTCCATGCTCTACATGCTAATAGCACTTATAGGCTCAAAAGCGGTGTTTGAGAATTTTAGCGGCGTAGGCGTTTTAGTCTTTGCAGGGTTTTGTATCCTGCTCATTCATGCCATTGTCATGATAGTGGGTGCAAAAATATTCAAGCTTGATCTCTTCAGCATAGCCATAGCCTCACTCTCAAACATAGGCGGCGTAGCTTCAGCTTCCATCCTGGCAGCAACCTACAACAAAGCGCTTGTAGGCGTGGGAGTGCTTATGGCGGTAATGGGGTATCTAGTAGGAACTTTCGGCGGTTTGGCTGTGGGAAATATTTTGGTTTGGATGGCGGGGTAAGGTTTAAAGTGCAACATATAAAAAAAAGTATGCGTATTAAGAAGTAATTTAGTTATAATATTTTCCTACCAAATGGCATAAGAGGAGAAGAAAATGACTCAAAAAGCCTTAACTATATCAAGAAGAACCTTTGTAAAAGGTGTTGTAGCAAGCGGTATAATCGCATCTTCATCAGTGAACGCAAGTTCGAAAATTTCAAGTCGCATAGAGACGCAAGAATTAAGCGGAACAAAATTTGACCTTACAATCGATAAAGTATTTGTAAATATAACATGTAAACCTTCAATCGCAACTGCCGTAAACGGTATGTTAAGCGGTCCCACTTTAAGATGGAGGGAGGGCGATGAGATAACTATCAATGTGACAAATAATCTTGATGAAGACTCGTCTATCCATTGGCATGGGATAATATTACCTTTTAATATGGACGGCGTTCCCGAAATCAGTTTTAGAGGCATAAAACCGGGAGAGACTTTCACATATAGATTTACCGTAGTGCAAAGCGGAACTTTTTGGTACCATTCTCACTCAGGTTTTCAAGAACAAACAGGCGTTTACGGGGCTATAGTAATAGAACCGAAGATAAAAGACCCTTATGAGTATGACAGGGATTATGTCATTACCCTCTCTGATTGGTCGGATGAAAAGCCCAAAAATATATACAGAAAACTTAAATTATCCGCAGATTATTACAATTTCAAACAACGAACGGTCGGTGATTTTGTCAATGAAGTAAAAGAGAAAGGTTTTTTTGCCGCATTTAACGATAGAAAGATGTGGAACGAAATGGCGATGACAGACAGGGATTTATCGGATGTGACAGGTTATACATATACATATCTTATGAACGGTCAAAATCCTGAAACACTCTATAAAGCTATTTTTAAAAATGGTGAAAAAATCAGACTTCGTTTTATAAACAGTGCCGCTATGACTTTTTTTGACGTTAGGATTCCGGGGTTAAAGCTGAGAATAGTCGCATCCGATGGAAACAACGTTCAGCCCGTGGAAGTGGATGAGTTTAGAATAGGCGTGGCGGAGACTTACGATGTTATAGTAGAGCCTGAAAAAGATACCCCTTATTCTATATTTGCTCAAAGTCTCGACAGAAGCGGTTTTGCTCTTGGAGCTTTGACTTACGATAAAAATATAATAGCGACAACCCCAAATATGGATGCTCTTCCTATCCTTACACATGCAGATATGGGTATGAATATGGGGGAGATGGATAGCGGCACTCATGACATGTCAAATATGGACAACTCTTCTAAAAAAGAGAGTGTCATGAAACATGGCGGAGATATGAAAATGCCCATGAAAACAGCGCCTATAGCCATTACCGAACTTGAAGAAGCCAGAGGCGTACAAACTACCATGAGAGCCATAAACCCTCAATACAGACTTGATGATCCGGGAGTAGGATTGAGAGATAACGGCAGAAAAGTTTTAACTTATGCAGATTTAAAATCACTGGCTTCTACGGCTCACGACAGGTATCCCGATAGAGAGATAATCCTGCGTTTAACAGGAAATATGGAGAGATACATGTGGTCCATTAACGGTATAGCCTACAAAGATGCTCAACCGCTTGAGTTCAAATATGGTGAGAGGCTTAGAATAACTTACATAAACGATACGATGATGAATCATCCTATGCATCTTCACGGAATGTGGAGTGATTTGGAGACTGGAGATGATAATCATCTTCCTAAAAAACATACCGTTATTGCACAACCCGGTTCTAAAATCAGTTTTAGAGTCAATGTCGATGCTAAGGGCTCTTGGGCATTTCATTGTCATCTGCTCTATCACATGTCGGGTATGTTTAGAAAAGTAGTAGTTACCTAAAGGATATATCATGAAAAAATTATTAATAATGACGCTGTTTATATCAACATGTAGTTCATATTTATTTGCAAGCGAAGGGGGCAATATTTTTAGAGCTACCTTTATGGCAGATAATCTAGAGTATCAATTTAATGATGAAAAAGCATTGACATGGGATGCTTATGCATACGCAGGCTATGACTTAAACAAGGTATATATTTACTCCGAAGGCGAAAAGGCAAAAGGTGTCTCCTCGGCTGAGAGTGAAAACCAACTTGTTTATTCCAGAGCGATATCGCCGTATTGGGACATTCAAATAGGCGTGGGTTACGATAAGACGCAAGATTCGCATAAAAATTGGGGAGTCATAGGTTTTCAGGGTTTGGCTCCGTATTTTTTTGAGACACGTGCGTCTCTTCTTATTGCAGATGACGGAGTTGTCGGACTAAGAGCAGAAGCGGAGTATGAGGCGCTTATAACCCAAAGACTTATCTTAACGCCTAGTTTGGCTTTTGCGGCATATACAAAGAACGACACTCAAATGGATATAGGAAGCGGATTTTCTAATCTTACTTTAGGAGCAAGAATCAGGTACGAATTTGTAAGAGAGTTTGCGCCTTATGCGGGGGTAGAGTGGAGTAAAAACTTTGGAAATACCAATAGTATGGAATCTTTAGATGAAGTTTACATAACCATAGGTTTAAGATTTTGGTTTTAGCTGGCACTGGTGCGCTTACAGCGGTTCGGCAGTGGGGAGTGTTTTGGGTAGTGTGGTAAGGCTTAAAGGTAATACAAAGAGTAATATTTATATAATACTAAAAAGGAGTATTTATGCACACGATAACACTCAAAACCGATGATAATTTTTTTGCAATGCTCAATGAGATGGTGGCGACATTCGGCACTTCAAGAA
>NZ_JAVVFL010000260.1:0-2010 GCF_032250635.1 Sulfurimonas sp. | reverse complement strand
GTTCATCAGATTTTTTAGAGATACGCCGTACTCTTCATCCAGGGCTTCAAGAAGAGCCCTGTATGCTTTATATATCGTATTTTGCTTAGTATCGCATGAAAACTCGCCTACTATTTCAAACTCTCCGCTCTTTTGTTTGGGGGCAAATGAGAGTTCATCATAAAGAGAGTCAACTCTCATAAATCTTGAGATAATCTCATGGTAGTTTCCGCGTTTGCCGATAATTTTTAAAAATATATTTACCTTTGCGTAAGCCTTATAAAGCTTCATTGGGCTCTCTCTTATTTTTTAAGTATGGCACTAAGCATGGTTAAATCATCTAGTTTCGTCTCTTTAGAAGATGCTATGTTGGCATCTTTGACATCATCAAGAAGCTCTTGTCTGACTATGGAGATATTTTTAGGAGCATCGATGCCTATCTTTACGACACCTTTATCTATGGAGATGATTTTAAGTACAATATCGTCTCCGATAACAATCGCCTCGTCCGTTTTTCTGGATAGTACTAGCATTCAATCCTACCTAATTCATAATTTACTTCTGCATTCGCTATATTTATAACAGAGATGAAACTGCCGCCATCAAGCCAATAGTATCCATCTTCTTTTATCTCTAAATCATCTAAAGCAAGAACTCTTCCATATCTTAGATTGTCTTTATCACCATGGTAAAAATTCTCATGGATATTAAGAGATTTTTTAATATCAAGCAGCTCTTCGTCATTATATCTAAACTGCCCCTCACTCAGTCTCTCTAAGGCGCTAAGGCTTCCAAGCTCCACACCGAGTCTCTTTGCTATAATAAGACCCAGTGAGCGGATGTAAGTCCCCTCTGATACGGTTGCCTCAAATGTAACAAATGGATGGCAGTAACTTATGAGTTTTGTTTTATAAATCGTAGAACTGATTTTATTGAGCGTAAACTCTTTTCCCGCTCTTGCCAAATCATACGCTCGTTGTCCATCTATGCGTTTTGCGCTAAATATCGGAGGTTCATACTCAAGCTTGCCCTCCAAAGATGCAATGACATCTGAGATTTCAGCCTCTTCAAACTCTTTTAAAATCTCCACATGCTCAATCAGCTCCGTATCCAAAGAGTCTGATTTTGCACCGAGCCAAAGAGTAGCACGATAAACTTTTGGAGTTTTATTTAAAAAACGAAAAAGTTTTGTATACGATCCCATTCCTATAAGAAGCACACCCTTCGCAAACGGGTCAAGAGTTCCCGAAAAGCCTGCTTTTTTCGTTTTATACCTTCTTTTCAAGCTTGTTAAAAAGAAATTTGAACTCGCTCCCGTTGGCTTATATGCGACAAAGAGCCTATTCATAGTCTTTCAACAAATGATGCCAATATATCTCTTTTTGTGCCGGCAAAATTGATGTTTAGCTTAAACTCTCTTCCGGATTTGCTTACACCGGTTATTCTGCCGGTACCGAAGATTTTATGCCTGACGAGATCGCCCTTCTTAAAAGCGGTATTTTTCTCAACTATCAGTGAACCTTCACAAAGTCCCGCTTCATTAAAAAATCTGCTCTTTTGCAAATCGCTTCTTCTTCCTTTGTAAAACCTGCTCTCTACATGAGAGAGAGTAAGTGTCTCTTTCGCTCTTGTAAAAGAGACATATCCAAGGCGTCTCTCCTCTTCAAGGTCGCTGCCATCACCCACAAGCGGCAAAAAGCCCTCTTCCAATCCGATGATAAATATGTGGTCAAACTCCAAGCCTTTTGAGGCGTGGATACTCATCATGTAGATGCTCTCGCCCTCGACTTGGTCTTGTTCGCTCTGAAGTGTGAGCTCATTTAAAAACTCATCAAGTGAAGAGTCCGGTGAGTTCTTCACAAAATCTCTAAAGAGACCGTAAAACTCATCCATATTTAAAACTCTCTCCGCTTCATCAGGCATACCCTTATATATATCTTTGAGATGAAAAGTCTCTTCCAAAACATCTATAAAGTCATACGTCGATTCCGTTACCGACTTGGCTACCGCTTGAATATCTTTTACAAACTT
>NZ_JAVVFL010000259.1:0-2041 GCF_032250635.1 Sulfurimonas sp. | reverse complement strand
GTGGAGAATGAGCTCTCTTATTATGAAGTTTATGAGAAAGCTTTGGTAATACTTCTCTCCATCGTAACGCTTATATTTTTACTGAGCATACTCTTTTTGGATAGATTCGCA
The DNA here is from genome assembly GCF_032250635.1 of Sulfurimonas sp. Classification (GTDB taxonomy): domain Bacteria; phylum Campylobacterota; class Campylobacteria; order Campylobacterales; family Sulfurimonadaceae; genus Sulfurimonas. The sequence continues at coordinate 1,930 of NZ_JAVVFL010000259.1, read as the reverse complement.
AAACCATTCAAAGAGGTAAATAAAAAGCTCGATGAGTTTATAAAAGACTCTATTCATGAAATAAATACACCTCTTGCTATCATTAATGTCAATATCGATCTCTTTAGCAGAAAACATGGAACAAATAAGTACATGCAGAGGATTAAAGCTTCTGCAAAAGTGCTCTCAAACATCTACAATGACATGGAGTATCTTATCAAACATGACAAAATAGAGTATGAGAGAGAAAATATTGATGTAAAGAAGTTTTTAGATGAGCGCATAGAGTATTTTGGTGAAGTTGCATGCATGAAAAATATAACAATACAAAGTGAGCTTCAAGAGGGTGTAAAGATAAGTATGAACCCAAAACAGTTTCAAAGAGTAGTTGATAACAATATATCAAACGCCATAAAGTACTCTTATGAGCAAAATATTGTAGAAGTAAACATGAAACTAAATAAAGAGGGCGAATGTCTGCTCTCATTTAAAGACTACGGCATAGGCATAGAAGATGTTGAGAAGATATTTGAAAGGTACTATAGAGAGAGTAGACAAACCGGTGGGTTTGGTATAGGACTCAATATAGTCGGTTCTATCATTAAACAAGAAAAAATCGAAGCAAGCGTAGAATCTCAGCTGAAAAAAGGGACAACTTTTACATACAAGTTTCCAAAAAACCTCGTTTTGATGGACAATTCATCTACATTTCAACAATAAAATTGAATTTTATATAAATTTTACACTTCACTGTTAAACTTGTCTCCGAAATTAAAAAAAAGAGGAGCTTAAATGAAGAGGAGTTTGACTTTATCGTTGCTTTTGGGAGTAACAATTTTTGCTGCTGATTATAGCAGTGTAATTGAGATCCCTGACGCGGCGAAGATAATTCAAAAAGATTTGTTACCGCCGTTAGGTGTAAACAAAATGCCCCAAGGGTGTGTAACGACTGATCCAAAAGCTATTGCTAGAGGCTCATACATGTTTCACAACCTTAATGGTGGAAATGCAAAAGGGAGTGCGCCTGAGGGTTTAAGCAAAAAGCTGCCTAATGGGAAAGATAAGCAGTACGGAAACTGTGTTGCATGTCACAATATAGAGGGTGCGATAGGCGGTGGAAATATAGGACCTGACCTAACGAACTATACTGAAATATTCGTAAAAACAGGTGTTAGAGATACCGAGTATGTGTATCAGAAGATTGCAGATCCAAGGATTGACAATCCGCATACAAATATGACCGTAAATCTAACAACAAAACTCTTTAATGAAAAAGAGATATGTGAGATAACTTCATATATTTTATCAACAAAATAGAAAAAAAGGATATAAAGATGCAAAGAAGAGATTTTTTAAGAGGATTAAGTGTAGCAGCCGCGAGTGCTGTTGTTGTAACACCTTCAGTGAGTTTTGCTGCAGATGATAAACCAAAAGGTTCAAATACGCTTTCATACAAAGAGGCTTTAGCGGCTGTAACAGGTTCAAAAACTCCTGAGGTTTCTAAAAAAATAGCATTAAAAGTACCGGAAATTGCAGAAAACGGTGCGGTTGTTCCCGTAACTGTTGAGGTTGATCATCCGATGAATGAGGATGATTATGTAAAATCAATACATATATTTGCTACAAAAAATGGCAACTCACGCTGTGTTGATGCACACTTGTCTCCGGCAAATGGAAAAGCAATGCTCTCTACACGTGTAAAACTTGGTGAAACACAAGAGGTAGCTGCACTTGTAGAGTTAAGCAACGGAACTTTTCTGATTGCTTCTCAAAGTGTTAAAGTAACTATCGGTGGATGTGGTTGATTATTTTTTAAATCTGTTGGATTGTATGAAAAATAAGAAGAGGTTTTTTACCGCATTGTGCGGGTAAGACCAAAGTGCCATAGTGCTTAGCGTGAAAAATAAATAAAAAGGAAATAAAATGTCAAAGAGAAAAACATTAATCAAGG
>NZ_JAVVFL010000048.1:0-11876 GCF_032250635.1 Sulfurimonas sp. | reverse complement strand
CCGTAAAGCCAAGCTCTTTGTTGGCTTTTAAAATAAGGGAACCATTGATATTTAAGCCGTTTTCAAAAGCTTTTAACTCTTCAATTACTATGTATAGCAGACCGTTGTTTGGCAGAAGAGAACTCTTTAGAGTAAATGTATTTGATGCAAGATTGAGATAACCTTTTTGATTATCTATATATTGCACCTTGCCCTCGATGCCATTTAGAGTAATTTTCTCAACTACAAGCTCTTTTAGCCAGTTTGTAAAGGGTAGTATCTCTTTTACAATTTGAAGGATTTTTTTGTATTGGATCTCAGAGTTTTTATCGCTACTGTTTTTAGCAACTGCAATCTCATTTGCACTGATGGTTATTTTTTCGTCCCATTTAATGTATAATTTCTTAACTTTAATATTTTGGAATGATATATCATCTATATACAATCCATTTTGCAGAAGTATAAACGCAGCGAAGAGTAGTATAAATATGAACGACAAAATACTTATAAGTATAAAATGGATTTTTGAGATAGTGCTGATTATTATGTTGTCGTTCATCTATTACCTAAATAAGCCTATGAAATCCCCCCAGGTAATATATATCCCCACAGGTTCTATTAACAAGATTATAACACATTTGAGTGATAAAAATTTTAATGTAGGCAAACTAGATTCACTGCTGTTGAGGGTAATGGGCTCTCCTCAAAGCGGTTGGATAAATATAGGGGCAACTCTGAGTACGAGAGGCGATTTTTTATATAAACTTACAACCGCAAAGGCTGCGCTTCAAAATGTTACTTTAATACCTGGTGAAACTACACATATTTTTCTAGACCAGCTCTCGAGTGAACTAAATCTTAAAAGAGATATTTTACAAAAGGAGTATGAACTTCAAAGCAAACATATAGAGGGCGCATTTGTGCCCAATACATACAGTTTGCCGATGGGCATAACAGAGAAGATGGCAATAAAGATACTTTTAGGCGAATCGCTCTCGCAGATGAAGAGTTTGTCAATGAAGATTTTTGGAAACTATAATGAGAAGAAATGGTTTCATTTTGTAACAATCGCATCAATTATTCAGAAGGAATCAGCAAATATAGAGGAGATGCCTCTGGTTAGTTCGGTTATATATAACAGGCTGAAAAAAGGTATGAAACTGCAGATGGACGGTACACTCAATTATGGAAAATACTCACACATTAGAGTCACTCCAAAGATGATAAAAGATGATAACTCAGCGTACAATACATACCTGCACAGCGGCATTCCTGCGGCTCCCGTCTGCAATGTGAGTTTTGATGCCATAAAGGCTGCAATCTTTCCTGCGCAGACTGATTTTCTCTATTTTATGAAATCAAAGAGCGGTACGCACAATTTCTCACGTAACTATTCTACACATTTGGTCAATATAAAGCGTGCTACCAAATGAAACAGTTTTGTAAAATAAAGTAATCTTTACATCTGCTTACCTCAGATTATTACATCTTAGTGATATCATTGAACTTGTAAATTTTCATACACTTGATGAAAATAAAATATAAACTTGAGGAAACACAATGTCAAAAATTATTTGGTCAAAGATTGATGAGGCTCCGGCTTTAGCAACTTACTCATTACTTCCAGTTGTAAGTGCTTTTACAAAAACAGCGGGCGTTGAAGTTGAGCTTAGAGATATCTCACTAGCGGGCAGAGTTATCGCAACTTTCCCAGAATACTTAACAGACGATCAAAAAATCGCTGATGAGTTGGCTTATTTAGGCAAAGTAGCGCAAGAGCCGGAAGGTAACATTATAAAATTACCAAACATCTCTGCATCTGTTCCTCAGTTAAGAGAGTGTATTGCAGAGCTTCAAGAGCAAGGATATGCGCTTCCTAACTATCCTGAGGATCCAAAAACTGAAGAAGAAAAAGCTATTCAGGCAAAGTACTCTACATGTTTAGGTTCAGCTGTTAATCCGGTTCTCCGTGAAGGAAACTCAGATAGACGCGCTGCGGTTGCTGTTAAGAACTTTGCAAAAAAGAACCCTCATAAGTTGAGACCTTTTGAAAATCCTTCAAAAGCATATGTTTCACACATGGATGGCAATGGCGATTTTTACGCTAATGAGCAGTCTGTTATAGTAGATGGAGACCAAAAAGTAACAATCAACCTAAATGGCAAATGTCTTAAGGAGATCGAAGCAAAAGATAAAGAGGTTCTTGATGGCACTTTTATGTCCGTTAAGGCTCTTCAAAACTTCTACCAAAAAACATTAGATGATGCAAAAGCAAATGATGTTTTATGGTCTCTTCACTTAAAAGCAACGATGATGAAAATCTCTGACCCTATTATGTTTGGTCATGCTATTAAGGTGTTCTTCAAAGATGTCTTTGCAAAATATGCAGACGAATTTGCAAAACTTAGCGTAAATGCAAACATGGGACTTGGAGATCTTTACAAAAAGCTTGAGAAGTCTGAGAAAAAAGATGAGATAATTGCAGCTATTGAAGCGACCTATGATGTGCAGCCTCCAATGGCTATGGTTGATTCCGACAAAGGTATCACAAATCTTCATGCTTCAAACGACATCATTATTGATGCTTCTATGCCTGTTGTTATCCGTGATGGCGGAAAAATGTGGAACAGAGATGGTAAAGTTCAAGAGTGTGTTGCGGTAATCCCAGATAGCTCTTATGCAAGATTTCACCAAGGTATGGTAGATGATTGTGTAAAAAACGGTCAATATGATGTAACGACTATGGGTAATGTTGCAAATGTCGGTCTAATGGCGCAAAAAGCTGAAGAGTACGGTTCTCACCCTACAACTTTTGAAATGTCTGAAGGTGGAGTGGTTGAAGTAAAAGATGCGTCTGGCAATGTTCTTATGAGTCACAATGTAGAAGCAGGTGATATCTGGAGAATGTCTAGAACAAAAGATATCCCTATTAAAGACTGGGTAAGATTGGCGGTTGAACGTGCAAGACTTACAGGGAATCCTGCAGTATTTTGGCTTGATGAGAATAGAGCACATGATGCAAATCTTATTAAAAAAGTAAACGAGTATTTAAAAGAGCATGACACTGCCGGTTTAGAACTTCCTATCATGGATGTGGCTGCTGCAGTTGCTTATACCAATGCGAGAGTAAGAGAAGGAAAAGATACTATCTCGGTTACAGGAAACGTTTTACGTGACCACTTAACTGATATGTACCCGATTTTAGAGCTTGGAACAAGTGCAAAGATGCTCTCAATCGTTCCTCTTTTAGCAGGCGGCGGTCTATTTGAAACAGGTGCGGGTGGCTCTGCTCCTAAACACGTTGATCAATTCTCAGAAGAGGGTCACTTAAGATGGGACTCATTAGGTGAGTTTTTAGCGCTTGCTGAGTCACTTAGATATATTGAGCAGAAGCACCCTGATGCAGATCTTAAAGCTGTTACTGAAGCTTTAGATAAAGCAAATGAGGCTTACCTCGATAACAATAAAGCGCCTGGTAGAAAAGCGGGAGAGCCTGACAATAAAGCTTCTCACTTCTATTTGGCACAATACTGGGCAAAAGCATTAGCTGAGGGTAACAATGCTGAGTTAGCAGCTAAATTTGCTCCTATTGCTGCTGCTCTAGAGGAAAATGAAGCAAAAATTATGCAAGAGCTTTTAGCTGTTGAAGGTAAGCCACAAGATATCGGTGGTTACTTCCATCCAAATGATGCAAAAGCTGAAGCTGCGATGAGACCGTCTGCAACACTAAATGCTATAATAGACAGCATCTAATTATCTAACAATAAAGAGTTCTTCTCCCGCATGCCAGCCATGCAGGAGATGCTCTGTTTTTCTTTTTATGTGAAACCTATTGGTTCTACACAAAAGGCAAAAAAGTCTTTATATGATAATTTAAAGATACCTAAATAGTATTTGATTAAAATATCGTAATAATTTACTCAAGGAGTGCGTATGAATCAAGGAAAAAGAGTAGGAATAGTAGGCGCCGGAAATGTCGGTGCAACAGTAGCTTACTCTCTGGCAATGCTTGGTTCTTGTCATGAGATAATTCTTCGTGATAACAAGATTGATGTTGCCAAAGGAAAAGCGCTCGATATGAGTCAAGCTGCTTCAGCCGTAAGAAGTCACACTATGGTTACTGTAGCTGAAGATATGTCTGATTTGACAAACTGTGATGTAGTTGTTGTAACCGCAGGAAGCCCAAGACTTCCGGGCATGAGCCGCGATGATTTGCTTATGATAAATGCAAATATTACCAAAGAGGTTATTCAAGGCATTGCAAAATACTCTCCCGATGCAATCATAATCATGGTCTCAAATCCGCTTGATGCTATGACTTATGTGGCACTTAAAGAGAGTGGTTTTGAGAGAAGCCGTGTTATAGGAATGGCAGGTATTTTAGATAGTGCAAGAATGGCTAGTTTTATACAGGAAAAACTCGGATACGGCGGGGGTCAGATTCGTGCGTCAGTTATGGGTGGTCACGGTGATGACATGGTTCCTCTTCCGCGTTACTCGACTGTAGCAGGCGTTCCTCTTACAGATCTTTTAACATCTGCAGAGATTGATGAGATTGTAATTCGTACGCGTAACGGCGGTGCCGAAATTGTTAGTCATCTCAAGACGGGTTCGGCATACTATGCGCCGGCAAAATCGACGACTATAATGGTTGAAGCTATTTTAAAAGATACAAAACAGATTCATCCATGTGCGGTATATCTGGAGGGTGAGTATGGCTACTCTGACGTAGTTTCAGGTGTTCCGGTAATGCTTGGCGCAAACGGCGCTGAAAAAATTATTGAGATAACTCTTAATGACACAGAGAGAGAGATGTTTAAAAACTCATGTGACTCTGTTAAAACTTTGATTGACACGTTAAATAGAAATAAATTTTTTGAAGGAGAACAAATTTGAGCACTCGTATTGAAAAAGACACAATGGGAGAAATAGATGTCCCAGTAGATGCCTATTGGGCGGCACAGACTCAAAGATCGATAGAAAACTTTGCTATCGGCGAAGAGACTATGCCTTATGAGATAACAAGAGCATTTTCGTATCTTAAAAAGGCTGTAGCGCTTGTGAATAGAGATTTGGGCAAGCTTGATGCAAAAAAAGCAGATGCAATAGCGCAGGCTGCAGATGATATGTTGGCGGGCAAACTTGATGGAAACTATCCGCTGGTTGTTTGGCAGACGGGCTCAGGCACACAGTCAAATATGAACAATAACGAAGTTCTTGCAAACCGCGCTACAGAGATATTAGGCGGAGATTTTAGAGTTGAGAAGCTTGTTCATCCAAATGACGATGTAAACAAATCACAAAGCTCAAACGATACCTATCCGACAGCGCTCCATGTAGCGGCTGTTATTGCAGTAGAGACTCGTGTTTTACCGGCTATTGCCAAACTAAAAGCTACTCTTGCGCAGAAGTCTGCTCAATTTGAGTTAATTGTAAAAATAGGGCGTACGCATCTTCAAGACGCAACTCCTTTAACGCTTGGTCAAGAGATTAGCGGCTGGGTTGAGATGCTAAATAAGTGTGAAAAAATGGCTAAAGATTCTCTTGAAGCGGTTCGTGAGCTTGCACTTGGCGGAACAGCGGTTGGAACAGGTCTTAATGCTCATCCTGAACTTGGAGAGAGAGTCGCTAAAAAATTGACGGAATTGACGGGTCACGCATTTGTAACTGCACCAAATAAATTCCATGCACTCACTTCACATGATGCTTTGGTTTTTGCTCACGGTGCACTCAAAGCACTCTCAGCAGATATGATGAAAATTGCAAACGATGTAAGATGGCTAGCTTCTGGTCCAAGATGTGGAATAGGGGAGATTACTATTCCTGAAAACGAGCCTGGTTCTTCAATTATGCCTGGTAAAGTGAACCCGACTCAAGCCGAAGCCGTAACCATGGTTACATGTCAAGTCATGGGAAATGATACGACAATAGGTTTTGCGGCTAGTCAAGGTAACTTCCAGTTGAATGTTTTCAAGCCGGTAATCGCATACAATTTTTTACAGTCTTGCCGTTTACTTGCTGACTCCATTGTCTCTTTTAACGACCACTGCGCTGTTGGAATAGAGCCTGTTGAAGATAAAATTGATTTTTATTTGCAAAATTCGCTTATGTTAGTTACGGCTCTTAATCCATATATTGGTTATGAAAATGCGGCCAAAATAGCAAAAACAGCACATAAAAACAATTCAACTCTCAAAGAGACGGCAATAGAGCTAGGTCTTTTGAGTGCTGAAGAGTTCGATAAATATGTCATACCGCAAGATATGATAGCACCTAAGTAAATTTAACCAAGGAGAATAGATGAATATACATGAATATCAAGCAAAACAGATTTTTGCTAAATATGGCATTCCTACGCCAAAAGGTCTGATGGCTGAGAGCGTAAAACAGGCAGTAATTAATGCAGAAGAGCTGGGCGGACCTATCTGGGTTGTAAAAGCTCAGATACATGCAGGCGGTCGCGGATTAGGAGGTGGGGTAAAACTTGCTAAAAGCATTGATGAAGTAAAGAAGTTCTCAGAAGAGATTCTTGGGATGACTTTAGTTACTCATCAAACAGGACCTGAGGGCAAATTAGTTCAAAAACTCTACATCGAAGACGGTGCAGATATAAAAGATGAGCTTTACCTTGGCATTGTTCTTGACCGTGCACGCGAAATGCCTGTTATTATGGCTTCTACAGAGGGCGGTATGGCAATCGAAGATGTTGCACATGATACACCTGAGAAGATTATCAAAGTAGCGGTTGATCCTGCTATCGGTTTTCAAGGTTTTCATGGAAGAGAGTTGGTTTTTGGTTTAGGTATTACAGACAAAGCAGAGCAGGGTAAATTTATTAAACTTGCAGCAGCGCTCTATAAGCTTTACTTAGAAAATGATGCTGAAATGATAGAGATAAATCCTCTTGTAAAAACTGGTTCTGGAGATTTTATAGCACTTGATGGCAAGATGGGATTTGATGATTCTGCACTTGGACGTCACCCGGAGATTGAGTCGATGAGAGATATTAGTGAAGAGGATGCAGATGAGCGTGAAGCTAGTCAGTATGGTCTGAGCTATGTAAGCCTTGATGGTGAAATTGGCTGTATGGTAAACGGGGCAGGGCTTGCTATGGGTACTATGGACACCATTAACTACATGGGTGGAACTCCGGCAAACTTTCTAGACGTTGGCGGTTCTGCTAACGCTGAAACTGTTGCAAAAGGTTTTGAAATAATTCTTAAAAATCCTAAAGTAAAAGCAATTTTTGTAAATATTTTTGGCGGAATTGTTAGATGTGACCGTATTGCAAATGGAATCTTAGAAGCAACTAAGCTTGTTGATGTTCATGTGCCGGTTATTGTTAGACTCGATGGTACAAATGCACCCGAAGCGGCAGAGATTTTAAGAAATGCAAATATTGCAAATGTCATATCGGCAACAGACTTGGCAGATGGCGCGGCAAAAGCGGTAGCTGCAGCTAAAGGAGAGTAAGTTTTATGAGTATATTGGTAAATAAAGATACAAAAGTTATCGTTCAAGGTTTTACGGGCAAAGAGGGTTCTTTCCATGCTGAGCAGTGTTTGGCATACGGAACAAAAATTGTAGGCGGAGTCACTCCAAATAAAGGCGGAACTGAGCATTTAGGAAAGCCTGTTTTCAATACCGTTAAAGAAGCTGTTGCATCTACGGGCGCAACTGTTTCAATGATTTTTGTTCCGCCTGCTTTTGTAGCTGATGCTGTTATGGAAGCTGCTGATGCAGGGATTGAACTTGCTGTAGTTATCACAGAGGGTGCTCCTGTCCGTGACATGCAGGCAGCTAAAGCGTACGCGACAAAACATAACATGAAAACAATAGGACCAAACTGTCCCGGTATCATAACTGCCGAAGAGTGTAAGATCGGTATTATGCCTGGCATGATTTTCAAAAAAGGAAATATTGGACTTATCTCAAAATCTGGAACACTTACTTACGAGGGTGCAAACCAAGTTGTAAAACAAGGTTTTGGAATCTCTACGGCAGTCGGTATTGGCGGAGACCCGATTATCGGTCTTTCTTATAAAGATCTTCTGCCGATGTTTGAAGCAGACCCTGAGACACATGCTATCGTAATGATTGGTGAGATAGGTGGAGACCTTGAGATCCAAGCAGCAGCGTTCATTAAAGAGCATATTACAAAACCTGTTGTTGCTTTTATAGCAGGTCAAACTGCTCCAAAAGGTAAAAGAATGGGTCATGCTGGCGCTATCGTTTCAGGCGGAGCAGGGACTGCAGCAGAGAAGATGGCTGCATTAGAGGCAGCGGGCGTAAAAGTGGTTGTTTCTCCGGCTGATATCGGCAAAGCTGTAGCAGAGGTACTCTCTAGATAAGTATTGCCTCTTTGTGCGAGCTTCATTAAGTAACATTAATGTTACTAAGAAGCGCCATTAGCACAATTTCAGAGCAATATTAATTAAAGTAGGTTAACCTATCTGTAAAAATAAGTAACAGTTTAATGTTGTGACGTAGAGATACTTCACATGTTGTACTGCGCTTCAAAACAAAAGAGGAGAATAAATGGGAACTTTTAAAACTGAGAATCCAGGCAATCAACCTGTTTGGGTAAACACAAACAACTGCAAAGCTTGCGATATTTGTGTTTCAGTATGCCCTGCGGGCGTTCTTGGAATGGTGTATGAACCTACATCAACTCTTGGTGCTATGATATCTGTTCAGCATCCAGAGTCTTGTATAGGATGCATGGAGTGTGAATTGTCATGTCCGGACTTTGCTATATTTGTAGCAGAGAAGAAAGAGTATAAATTTGCAAAATTAACTGATGACTCAAAAGAACGTCAAGTAGCTATTGTAGCAAATAATTATATGTCACTAGAACAAAAAGGAGCTAAGTAATGGCAACTAGAGAAGTTATTTCAAGCGGTAATGAATTATCTGCATTGGCGGCAAAAGATGCGGGATGTAGATTTTTTGCAGGTTATCCGATAACTCCATCAAGCGAAATCATGCATGAGTTGTCTGATATGATGCCAGAAATCGGTGGAGCTTGTATCCAGATGGAAGATGAGATTGCAGGAGTTGCAGCAGCAATCGGTGCGGGGATGAGCGGTCTTAGAACTATGACAGCAACTTCAGGTCCCGGTATTTCGCTAAAAGCGGAAAATCTTGGTTTGGCTCAAATGACTGAAGTTCCTTTAGTCGTAGTTAACGTTATGCGCGGTGGTCCATCAACAGGTCTTCCAACACGTGTTTCACAAGGTGACGTTGCTCAAGCAAAAAATCCTTCGCATGGTGACTATAAATCAATTACACTGTGTGCAGGTTCATTGGCAGAGTGTTACACTGAAACTGTAAGAGCATTTAATTTAGCAGACAGATTTATGCAACCTGTATTTGTTTTACTTGATGAGACACTTGGTCACATGCATGGAAAAGCTATGCTTCCTACTGAAGAGGAAGTAAAAGCTGGAATCGTTCCAAGAAAGTCATTTGACGGTCCTGCAGAAGAGTATTTTCCATATGAGTGCGAGCATGATCAGCCGGCAGTTTTAAACCCGATGTTCAAAGGGTATCGTTATCACTTTACTGGCTTACATCATGATAAAAAGGGTTTTCCTACTGAAGAGATAGAGACTTGTAGAAAACTTATCCAAAGACTTGAAGACAAAGTTGAACTCCACAAAGATGAGATTGAACTATATGAAGAGTTCAATACAGATGATGCTGAAATATTAATAGTTGCTTATGGTTCAGTTTCACTTGCTGCGAAAGAGGCGATTAGACACCTAAGAGAAGATGGTATCAAAGCCGGTCTATTTAGACCTATAACGCTTTGGCCTAGTCCTGCGGAGAAGATGAGAGAGCTTGCAGCTAGAATTCCGAAAGTTTTATGTGTTGAGTTAAACATAGGGCAATACAGAGACGAAGTTCAACGTGCTACAGGTAGACTTGATATAAATGGTCTATTTAAAGTAAACGGAAGACCAATCTCTCCTTATGAAATAGTAAATAAAGTAAAGGAGCTCTAAGATGGCATTTAATTATGAGAACTACTTAAGATTAGAGAAAGTACCGACTCTTTGGTGTTGGGGTTGTGGCGATGGAGTTATTTTAAAAGCTTTCATCAGAGCTGTAGATAAGCTTGGACTTAATAAAGATGATGTTTGTGTAGTATCGGGAATTGGATGCTCTGGAAGATTTTCATCTTACGTTGATTTCAATACCGTTCACACAACGCACGGTAGAACAGTTGCTTTTGCAACAGGTATAAAATTAGCAAATCCTGATAAATATGTAATTTGTGTAGCCGGCGATGGAGATGCACTTGCAATTGGCGGTAATCATACTATTCACGGATGTAGAAGAAATATAGACATAACTATGATAGTTATAAACAACTTTATTTACGGTTTAACAAACTCTCAGACGAGTCCTACAACTCCACAGGGTATGTGGACAGTGTCTCAAAAAGCCGGTAACATAGATCCTACTTTTAATGCTACTGATTTAGCAATAGCTGCAGGAGCATCTTTTGTTGCTAGAGAGAGCATGATAGACCCTAAAAAACTTGAGAAAATTTTTGTTAAAGCTATTGAGCATAGAGGTTTTGCATTCCTTGACGTATTGTCAAACTGTCATATAAACCTAGGAAGAAAAAACAAAATGGCTTCTGCAATGGAAAACCTAGCTTGGATAGATAATATTACCGTTTCTAAAAAGAAATATGATGCCATGAGCGAAGAAGATAGAAAAAATCTTTTGCCTACAGGAATTCTCAAAGAGGATACAGAAGCAAAAGAGTATTGTGACATGTACGCAGAAATAATCAAAGTTCATCAAGGTAAGAGAAAAATACTTACTCAAGATGACTTTGAGAAAAAAATATAAGGAGAGCGCAATGGCTAGAACATTAATGAGATTTACCGGTGTCGGTGGGCAGGGCGTTCTTCTTGCGGGTGAAATTTTTGCTGCAGCAAAGATTAAAACAGGTGGTCATGGACTAAAAACAGCGACATATACGTCTCAGGTTCGTGGTGGACCAACGGTTGTTGATATTACACTTGATGATGATGAGATATACTATCCATACGCAAATGACGGTGAGATTAGCTTTATGCTCTCTGTTGCACAGGTAAGTTATGATCAATTTAAAAAAGGTGTTCAAGAGGGTGGAACTATAGTTGTAGATCCAAATCTTGTTAAGCCTAGTGATGAAGATAGAAAAAAATGGAATGTAATTGAGATTCCAATTATTACTATTGCAAAAGAAGAGGTTGGTAATGTTATTACTCAATCGGTTGTTGCACTTGCAATAGCAAATACAATTATGAAACCTCTCGATAGAGAAGTTTTAATTGAGACGATGCTCTCGAAAGTACCAGCTAAAGTTCATGATGTAAATAAAACAGCATATGATCTTGGTGAAAAGTATGCCAACGAAGCAATGAAAAAATAGTTATATTTCTCAGACGGTCTTTTAAAGACCGTCTTTTTTTTAAATCATTCTCCAATATTAAATAGTATGAATACTCATATTAAAAAATATCATACTCTGATGCTTTCCCAAAAGAACTCCACATGCTTTTCGAACTGCGTTGAAAGAGCTGTTGTAGGCGTACTGTCAAATCTAAGAAGAGTAATCTGAAGCCTTATATAGAATAGGGTGGATATGAACTCATACGCAACCATCATAGGGTCTGCAGATCGTATTAATGAGCTCTGCATCATAATAAAAAATGCCTCTGAGAGCATTTTAATATTCTCATCGTGAAATTCATTCATGAACTGCTCTCTAAGCTCTCTGTTTTGAAACAACTCTATCATTAGCAATCTAAACATATTCTCATTGTTTTTATCAAACGTGAGGAGCTTATACTGCATAGCAAATTTTTGTAAAAAAGCCTTTCCTTTTAACGCAG
>NZ_JAVVFL010000047.1:0-11967 GCF_032250635.1 Sulfurimonas sp. | reverse complement strand
CTATGTCTATAAAAAATAACTATTGGTTTAAGCTATTCTTTATAGGATGGTTTTTGGTAAGAGAGCATTACCCTCTAGAGTTTTTGGCCACTATGGCAACACATCTTCTTTTATCTCTAAGAGAAGATAGCTTTTTTAAATCAGACAAATTTTATCCGATTTAACTTTTAAGCTTATCACGGTTTTTTAAGTAGCGTTTTTATTTAAGAATATTTTATGCTTTACACTTTTTCATGATTTTTTTCCAATCCAAATCGAAGTTCTTTTTTATATAGGCTCTATGGTGTGGCACGGTGCATTTTGAGCAGTCTTGATGGATGGATCCGAGCGCTGCAAGCTTAGAGCCGTTGTTGATGTCGCACTTGCTGAGAATTTTTGCTCCGTTATACTCCGCAACTCCCTCGTCATTAAACCTAAAGTGCGGACATCCGCAGAGGTAGCAGTTGAGTTTTTCTATGTCATGGCATTTGCGAGGCTCTTTGTAGAGCGGGCAGAAGTCGTTCTCCTCTTTTACCATATTTTCAAAATCAAAATAGTCTATAATCTCATCCTCGCTTAAGCCGCGCGCCAGAAGTTTTTCGACAATCTTTTTATGTTTTTCTCCATGTTGCTCAAACCACTCTTCGTAACTCATGCAATCACTCCTTTTTTCTTTGCTTCAAGTCTGTCGTACATCGCTAACATGTTAGTATAATTGTTATGGAGTGTTATATCTATGAAAAATTTCTCTTTCTCAAGAATCTGCATAGCTTTTTCTACTGTTTCTTGTGTGAAAATAGCATAAAGCCCCTCTCTGTACTCTTCAAAAGAAAGCTCTGCTTCACGCATGCGGATAAGCTCTGCAACCACATGCCCAAGTCTATTCCCTCCAAACTCTAAAAGTTCAAGTGCCTCTTCCATCTCGCCTAAAAGGAGATAGTTTTGCGCTTTAAACTCTGCCATCGTAAAGTTGTTTTGAAATATAACGCCAATGTACTTCTCCATGCTTAAAGAGTTGTCAAGCGATGCTACCTCGTCTAAAATATCTTCAGGGTCATATTCGCTAAAGTTTAAAACCATATCGCGGATTAGCTTGCCGCTGTTTTTGTTGTTATAGACCAAATCTTCAACCGGATAAACCTCAGAGATACTCGGAATAAGAACCTGACATGAGTAAAATCCAAGGTAGTCATACTCTCTTATGTATATCTCTCTGTCCATCTCTTTGGCGATTTTTGTTAAATATTCAAACTCATCCTGTGTGGTGCTTCCGTCGTATCTACATTGTGCAAACTCAAAACTCTTTTTTGCACTTAAAAATCCAAATCCGAGCTTTCCGTTCGAATCCACATAGTGAGACTCAAGATTGAAGCTGTCTGCTACTATGCTCATGTCAAAAGTAGGAGTTTCAAAACTCTCAAGGCTCTCTAAGTCACGCCCCTGCATAAGCTCCGTCATGGTTCTCTCCAGTGAGACTTCCAAGATGGGATGTGCGCCAAAAGAGACAAAGAGTGTGGAGTTTTGTGGGTTTATTAGCGAGATGGCAGTTACCGGAAATTTTCCTCCAAGCGAGGCATCAAGAACCTCTACGATATAGCCCCGCTCTCTAAGTGCCATGACATCGTTGTAGACTTTTTCAAATGAGGTAAGAACTTCGGTGGGAAATTTTGGCAGCGCATAACCGTTTTTGATGATTTGGAGTTTTGCGTAGCGCTCATATATCTCGCTTAGCGCTTGAACTTGCGCCTCCTTCGGCGTATTGCCCGCCGCCAAACCGTTGCTGACATAGAGATTGCTTAGAATATTTATGGGAAAATAGATGCTTTGGTTGTCGGAAAATCTTTTAAAAGGCAGAGTGAGGATTTTGTCCGCAAAGTCGCTGTTGTAGTCCACCAAATCCTCATCACTTAGTTCGCCATGAGGGTCGTAAATGTTTAGAAGCTCATCATCTAAAAAATCTCCGCCAAATTCAAAAACCGCTTCATCTGGGTAGAGTTTACGGGAGGGGAGATAAAAATCGCTAAAAAAGTTGTTTGTTTGTAGCCTCTCAATATATTCTCCTAAAGCGCTTGCCATTGAAGCATCCGAGAGAACCCCTTTGCCGTTTGAGTAGATGTGCTCCGGTGCTTCCACTGAGCTTAGATTAACGGAGTAGCAGTTTTGTAGCGGATGTTTCTCTTGTGAAAAAACAACCCTGCAGCCAACATCCTCCAAAACTTTTTGCATCTTTGCAATGGACTCCTCCAGCGGAGCGGTTTTTGATAAAAGATTCACTATTTTTTCCTCATAATAAGATATATAAAAAACGGCCCGCCGATAAGTGCGGTTATTATCCCGATTGGCAGTTCGCTCTGCGTGGATAATGCTCTTGTAATTGTGTCACAAAGAACCAAAAAAAGTCCCCCAAAGAGAGCGGTTTTTATGATGCGTCTATTTACAGTGGAGGGGTGGATCTTTGCGACGATAT
This sequence comes from Sulfurimonas sp., assembly GCF_032250635.1. GTDB lineage: Bacteria > Campylobacterota > Campylobacteria > Campylobacterales > Sulfurimonadaceae > Sulfurimonas. The sequence continues at coordinate 9,521 of NZ_JAVVFL010000047.1, read as the reverse complement.
GCGGGGTTATAAGTCCGATAAAGCCGATAGGTCCGCTAATGCTCACAAGCGTGCCGATAGCAAAAGAGGAGACGACAAGAAGCACTCTCGTCGTTTTTTTGGTATCCAAACCTTTTAGTTTTGCACTCTCGTCCGAAATGCCTAAAAGCTGAAGTTCAAAGCGGTAGATGTAAACAACGCCAACCAAAACAGCGGCTATAAAACCCACTATAATAGGGTTTTGCCATCCGATAACGGAGAGCGAGCCCATAGTAAAGCGGATAAGCATATCGTTTTGGATGGCGCTTCCAAGATAGAAGACAATCATAAGAGCGGAGGTGTAAAAGAGCGATAGAGCAATTCCAAGCAGCAGAAGCGATTCATGGTGTGCATTTTTTAGAAATTTTGAGAGATAAAGAAGCAAAAATACACTTAGTAGCGCTCCGAAAAAGCCAAATAGATGAATGGCGGTAAGACCAAAAAAGAGGCTTCCAAGCCCAAGTTTTATGGCAACTCCCGCACCCAAAACTGCGCCGCTTGAGATGCCAAGCGTGTATGGCGTCATAAGCGCGTTGCGAAAGAGTGTTTGAAACAGCAGACCGCTAAGTGCAAGGATGGCTCCCGCAAAAAAAGCAAACAAAACCCGCGGCACTCTAAGCTCAAAAAAGATGCTTGAAGTAAGAGTGGAGAAGTCAAAAATCTTGCTCATCTCAAGCTCTACTGTACCGACAAACGGCGAGACTGTAAACACAGAGATTAGTAAAAACCATAGTATAAACCTACCCATACTTCACCGCCAGCGAGAAAAACTCAACTCCCCAAAGCTCTTTTAAAACCTCGTCGTCAAAAAAATCTCTTCCGTAGAGATGCGCTTTTTTCTTTTTTATAAAAGCGATGGGGCTGTCAATATAACATGCCAGATGCAGATCATGCGTGATAAGTATGACCTGATGTGTCTCTTTTAGCTTTTTAATGAAGTGCGCGATAACTTTTGAGTTGTGCGGGTCAAGATTTGCGGTCGGCTCGTCAAAGATGATGATTTTGCTCTCCTGCGTAAGTGCTGCGGCAATAAGTGCGAGTTGCTGTTCTCCTGAACTCAAAGAGGCAAGAGTATGTTCCTTGAGGTGTTCAAGTCCTAAGAGTTTTATCTTTTGCGAAGCTATGGCTCTATCCTCATGCGAATACTCAAAAAAGCTTTTTTTATAGGCAAATCTTCCAAGCAGAACAAAATCCTCCAGAGTTATAAACGAGTCGTAAATCTCCAGCTTTGCGGGGACATAAGAGATGGTTTTTGCCATCTCCAAGAGTGAGAACTCTTTTGCGTTCAAGCCATCTATGTGCACCTCTCCCTCATAAGAGATAAGCGCGCAGATGGCACGAACAAGCGTACTTTTGCCCGAACCGTTCGCGCCGAGTATGCTAAGATGCGACTCTATCTTTATGTTGATATCCTGCAAGATTGTGTCGCTGCCGTAGCTGCATGAGAGGGATTTTAGCTCGATCATCTGCTCATCTCTTTGCAGAGGCGCTCTATGGTGAGAGCTACTCTATGCGATGGTATGTGAATATAACTCTCATCTACCACCGTTATACGTCTGTTTTTACTTGCGTTAGTAGGAAGTGAGTGCCATGCACTCAAGGCTTTTTGCTTCTCAACCGAGCTGTTTGAGGCGTCTGAGTGGAGTATGATAATCTGGTCGGGGTTTAGAGCTATAACATTTTCATAACTAAGTACGGGTTGGTTAGTTTGGTTAGCGCTATATGCGTTAGTGTTTCCGCAGAGCCTGATTATGTCGTCAAAAAAGATGTTTTTACCCGCTATATAGATACCGCTTCTTAGGTCTTCATGCAGACCGTAAACTATCATAACACTGTGCGGTTTTTTGCTCTTAGGGGCATTTTTTATAGCATCGTCAATACTTTTTATAATCTCTTTGGAGCTTACATGCAGCTCGTCGGCAAAGGTTTTGATTGAATTTTTTATATCGTCAATGGTTTGGAGTTTTAGCATTAATGTTTTTATATTAAATCTTTTGAGTTTCTCTAAAGTCGCATGATTGAAATCTTGACCGATAACCAAAGTAGGGGAGAGCGCTATGATTTTCTCCAAGTTTGGGTTTGAGTAGCCGCCGATGATAGGCAGATTTTGCGCCTCTTTGGGGTAGAGTGAAAACGCACTTGTTGCAACCAAATCATCCCCTTTTCCAAGAGCATAAACTATCTCCGTAATAGAGGGGCTAAGGGAGACAATCCTCTCATTAGCACCGAGAATGAGCGTAAAAAACAGCAGTAGAAAAATGGTTTTTACGCTCAAAACAGTCTCCTTAGATTTTTAGTTTAAACCCTGCAATGGCAGTGGTTGTGAAGTTCATAGGATAGATGGCGTCATCTTGAATCCACAAACCGTTCTTTTGGTTAAAAAGATTGTTTATTTTAGCGAAAAGTTCCAAACTATCTTTTGTGTAGGTCAGAGATATATCCGTACTTTTGTAAGCATCCTGCTTCTGGGCAAAGTCGTTGTTGAAGTCGTTTGCCGCATAAGCCTCTGAGCGGTAAACTTGAGTCAATGCCAGAGTAGTGTTTTTGTTTGGGAGATAGCTAAGTGTAGCTTTGATGTTATGGTCTGAAACACCCGGCAGATCATTGCCTGAGTAATCTTCGCCGTTTTCAATCTCCTTATCTATTTTTGCCTGAACATAGTTATAGTTCAGCGCTATATTGAACTCATCCGTTACTAACCATTTATCGTAAACATCCAAACCGTACTTGTACGATTTATCTATGTTTGTGTTTTTGGAGTTTATATAGGTCGGATCTGAGTAGTAGTAAATTTCATCTTTTAAATCAATATAAAAAAATGAGATTTTGAGTTTGTTTTTTGGTTTTATGTAGTTAAACCCAAGTGTATAGTTATGCGCTTGCGAAGGTTCGACATAACCCATAAAAGCTCCCGTGCTCCAGTTAAAGAGTCTATCTAAGCTCGAAGATTGATATGAGTGTGAATAGTTTGCAAAAAGAGATTTTTCCTTATCAAGAGTGTAGTTATACCCAATCTCAACGCCGTGAAGTTTGTCCTCTTGGTCCTCTCCCGTTTTGCTCTCAAATGAGATCTTTTCATATCTGTAACCGACTTTTAGCGTGCTTCTTCCCAAATAAAATTCACTTATGAGAAAGAGCGCATCATTTACTTTTGTAAGATCATTGCTTGCGTTTACAAGATTGCCGTCAAATCTATCATAGCCTAGAGTTAAACCAAATAAATCATCTACATAATCTAGTGTTGATTTAAAAGAGTTGTAGTCATAGTCAGTGGTTGAGTTGTAGCTGAAAAAGGTGCTTTGATAGTCATAGATAGACTCTTTTTTCTCACGGCTGCCGTCTATATTTAGAGAGAGTTTATCATTAAAATAATAGCTCATTCCCAAGTTAAGGGCATCTGTGTCGTACCACTGTTCGTTTATAGTACCCGTGGATTTTTTTATATCATTGTTGTACTCATCTAGCGTTAAGTAGCTTGCGTAGATAACATCAGTTCTTGCAAATGAGACACCTGCTCTTAACTCTAACTCCTCAGTTGGAGCGTAAGAGAGATTAAGTGTTCCCGTAGTCAAAGAGTTTTCATCTTTATCTGCGCTGTTGTTTATATTGCGGACTCCATCGCTTTTTTGCGCTTCGCCGCTTGCCGAGACGGAGAGTTTCTCACCACTGTGACCGAGATAGAAGGAGCCGCTAGCCGTGCCGTGCGTTCCCATGTAAACGGTTACCTCTTTGACACTTTTTTTCTTTGTGATGATGTTGATTACGCCCGCATTTGCTCCATCGCCACCAACGACAATGCCGCTAGATTTTATGATCTCCAGTCTCTCTATCGAAGTGGGAGAGATGGCAGAGAGAAGAGGCGGAACCATATCTATGTTGTTGATTCTTCTGCCGTCTATGGTTATGACTATGTTTTGGTAGCCGTCGCCTATGCCGTAACCTCTCATGTCAAGTCTTTGGGAAAACGGGTTTCCGTAAGAGGGCATCGTCACGACCGAGGTTTGCTGATTTAAAAACTCGTAAACGTTTTGAACATGCGCTTTTTCTATATCCTCTGCTGTGTAAATCTCTACCGCATCGGTAGATCTCAGCTCATCCGTCTTTATAGCGGTTGAGGTTATTTCTAGAGGGGAGAGCTCAATATTTTGAGCAACTAACATGGTTGAAGCCAGTAGTGATAAAAGTATCTTTTTTTTCATTTTTTTCCCATAATTTAAATTTTTTGTCGGCTTAAAGTTAAACCCGAATTATGGTGGAGAGATAGCGCTGTTTAGAGTTTTAAAGTAGTCAAAAAAGTAGTTTTGACTTGGGTGAAGCAGAAGAGTTTTACGTGTTTTTTTTAAATAGTAACAGTTACAATGGCAAGGCTTTGCAGAGAGTTCAAGAATACAGAGCGTGGCGGCGAGTTCTTCCTCTTCCAGTTCGGCTTCAAGCTCATCGCTTGAGTATTGTAACATGTGAAAACTCTGCACACGCGACGTGTTTGCATGGAGTGTTATTTGGTTGACTGTAGCGGTAATCGCGCGCAAAGTAAAGTAGTTTTTGCCGAAGCCTTTTGGAAGTTTCACAAATCTCTCACATCTCTATTTTTCGCAATTATAGCAGGATAAATCTGAAACAATTTTCCCTCTTTCTTGCAATTATTTTATAATTATGTATAATAGTGTCTCAAAATAGTTATAAAAACAAGGATGTTTAAAGTGCACACCAAATATTTAACATGCTGTAAAGGCGCTTTTTATATCTCTTTAATATATTTTATTTCCGCAGCATTATGGATAATTTTATCCGACTACGCAGTTGGACTTGTTGTTGAAAATACAGATGAAGTAATATTGATAGGGATGTACAAAGGCGTCTTTTTTGTTTTGGCAACTACGATAGTTTTGTACTTCTTGACCTATAAATTTTTTCGCTCTATGCAGTCTCAGTATGATAAAAATCTAGAGCATATTGCAAAACATCAAGATACCAAACAGAGCTTAAAAGACTCCCAAAGTGAACTCGCGAAGAATGATACTCTTTTAAAAAGTATCGTAAACAGCTCTCCAGATGCCATCTACGCAAAAGATTTAGAGGGAAAATATATACTGTTTAATGAAGCTGCGGCAAAGATGGTAAATGCGGATATTCAAAATGTGCTTGGAAAGAGTGACGAGGAGATCTTTGATATAGAAGATGCCAAAAAAGTTCAAATCGCAGACAAAGAGACTGCTTTTAGTGCCAAAGTCTCGACTATTGAACGCACACTTACAATGAAAGACGGCAGTGTTAAAACTGTTTTGGCGACTAAAGGACCTTTGGTAGATGAGCAAAACAGTGTTTTTGGCATATTTGGAATATCTAGAGATATAACAAGCCAAAAAGAGCATGAACGCTTTTTAGAAGAGTCAAAAGAGAAATTTTATAACCTTTCCTATCAGGACAAGGTGACAAACTTGCCTAACAGGTTGAAAATCAGTGAAGTGTTAGTAGAAAAATGTTCGCAAGAGATACCGTTTTGTCTGATACTTCTCGACCTTGATGAGTTTAAAATAGTAAACGATTCATACGGTCACCGCTTCGGGGATAAACTGCTCTTTGAGGTCTCCAAAGTTCTTGTAGAAGTTTTTGATTCTACAGCTTTTATAGCGCGCATGGGCGGGGATGAATTTGCAATAGCCCTTAATCAAAGCGACAAAAAAGAGATAGAAGCTCTAATGCAAAAACTACATGCTAAGTTTAGCAACCCATTTAAGATAGACATGGTAAAGGTCTATATTACGGCAAGTTCTGGAATCAGCATCTACCCCGATGATGTGCAAAGTATGGAAGAGATGTATCAGGCATCCGATACGGCGATGTATAATGCTAAAAAACTGGGTAAAAATAGCTTTAGCTTTTATGATGTGGAGTTTAAAAAAGAGGCTGTAGCACATACACAGATGGTAACAAATCTAAAACAGGCTGTCCAAAAGCATGAACTTGAGCTCTATTTTCAACCCCAAAATGAAGCAAGTAGCGGAAATATAGTAGGTATTGAAGCACTTTTGAGATGGAAACATAAAGATATGATGATATCTCCCGATGTTTTCATACCACTGGCGGAGCAGAGCTCTCTGATAGTCGAGATAGGCAATTTTGTAATAAAGAGTGGTTTCGAGGTGGCGAAGAGGTGGCATGAGAGAGGAATATTAAGGAATAGGCTCTCCATTAACATATCTGCGCGTCAGCTTACTCATCTGGAATTTATAGTAACTTTAAAAAATATGTTGCGAGAGAGCGGATGCGAAGCCTCATGGATAGAGTTAGAGATTACAGAAAGCTCAGTTTTAGAAAATCCTGAACTTGTTATAAGTCTGCTAGAGCAGATAAGGGCGCTGGGCTTTTATATCTCGATGGATGATTTTGGTACGGGTTACTCTTCGCTCTCTTATTTGAAAAATCTTCCGATTGATAAGCTCAAAATAGATAGATCTTTTATTATGAATATACGAGAGCAGCCAAAAAACCAGATAATCGTAAAAACAGTTATCTTTCTGGCAAAAGAGCTTGGCATACATATTCTTGCGGAGGGTGTGGAAACCGAGGAGGAGCACAGCTTTTTGTTAGAGAACAAAATAGACTCCATCCAAGGCTATTACTATGCCAAACCGATGCCACTGGATGAGATGGAGAGGTTACTCTTCTAGTTTCTTTGAGGCTGAATTTCACACTCTCGTAGAGCTGTTGAGTGTATAATATATAAGCAGTTAACACCATTATTAAATATGCAGATTTTGTATAATTACCAGATGAAATATTTGGAGTTCAAATGCTAAAGTCTGTATGTGGATATTGCGGTGTCGGTTGCGGTATAGAGTTTAGTGAAGCTAAGCTTACTGGAGATACTCAATACCCTGTAAACAGAGGCACTCTCTGTTTAAAAGGAGCCTCGCAGCTTATAAGCATCAAATCCTCTAACAGACTTTTAAAACCGCAGATAAGAGAAAATATAGCTGATGGATTTAAAGAGTCTTCGTGGCAAGAGAGCATATCCGCTATCGCAGATAAAATAAAAAACTCTCCAAAAGGCAAAGTCGCTTTTTATCTCTCCGGGCAGATGCTTACCGAAGATTACTACATAGCAAATAAGCTGGGCAAAGGCTTCATCGGAACAAACAACGTAGATACCAACAGCCGTACATGTATGTCGAGTGCTGTTGTAGGATATAAAAAATCTATCGGAGCGGATTTTGTTCCTCTTAGAATGGACGATGTCCAAAAAGCAGATTTGTTAATATTGGCAGGTGCAAACACCGCAGAGTCACATGTAATATTTCACAATAAAATAAAAAAAGCGAAGAAAAACGGCTTAAAAGTGGTGGTTATCGACCCACGCTTTAGTGAGACGGCGAAGAGTGCAGATATATATCTCGGCATAAAAGCGGGAAGTGACATAGACTTTTTTAACCTTATATCAAAACGTCTTATTAATGAAAAATTATATAACGAAGAGTTTGTACAGAATCGTATAAACGGTTTTGAAGCTCTAAAAAAGGGCTTAGAGACTCTAAATAAATATGACATGTTAAAAAGAACGGGACTCTCCCATGAGGCATTTGAAGAGTTCTTTCACCTCTATAAAAACTCTAAAAATATAATAACGGCCTGGACTATGGGGCTTAACCAATCCTCTCAAGGAGTAGATAAAAACCTCTCACTCATTAATACACATCTCCTTAGCGGCAAAATTTTTAAAGAGGGAAACGGTCCTCTTAGCCTTACGGGTCAGCCAAATGCCATGGGCGGACGTGAGGTCGGCGGGCTTGCGACTATGCTCGGAGTTCATTTAGGGTTTGATGAGCAGAGCATTAAAAAGGTGTCTGAATTTTGGAACACGGATAAGATAGATAACAAGGCGGGACTTAGCGCAACACAGATGATGGATGCAGGGCTTGAGGTTTTGATAATCTGCCATACAGACCCCATCTATCATCTTCCAAACAGAAACAAGACACAAGAGCTAATGAAAAAAATAGCGCTTGTCGTGGAGATAAACGCTTACGATAACTCAGAGACATCAAAATTTGCCCATATAAGGCTTCCCGCCGCTCCTTGGGGAGAGAAAGAGGGAACCCAGACAAACCTTGATAGAACCATTACAAAGCAGGAAAAACTGACCAAAAGGGCTGATGGCGTAAAGGCGGATTGGGAGATATTTCAGTTTTTAGCTCAGGAACTCGGATATAAAAAAGAGTTTGATTATAAAAACCCTAAAGAGATATTTGAGGAGTATCAAGCTATGACAAAACTGAACTCTTACATGGATATAAGCGAAGCCTCTTACGATGAACTTTCATGCAAGCCCTTTGTTTGGGGAGAAAAAATCAAAAACTTTTTAACAGCGGATAAAAAAGGAAATCTATTTTTTGTGCAAAATAGAGAGCTTAGCGAAAAAGCGACGCAAGAGTACCCTTTTATTTTGCTAACAGGCAGAACAAGAGACCAATGGCATAGTGGCACTAAAAGCGCAAATGCACCCTCCCTTCTTAAATACAAAGAGCTTAATTTTTGTCAATTACACCCAAATGACGCAAAAGAGTTGAATATAAAAGAGGGCGAGGAGATTAAAGTCGTCTCAAAAAGAGGAGAACTGCTAACAAAAGCGGCAATTACCGAGGGGATCTTAGAAAAAACAATCTTTATCCCCATAAGCAATACCGAGATAAATTATCTGACAAATGATTTGCTAGACCTTGAATCATTTCAGCCTGATTATAACCATGCGGCGGTAAGAATAGTTAAGCTATAGCCAACTATATAATAATGAAATTGCTCAAAAAAGCTTATCATAACCGGTAGCTACTATTCATCATCTTTTGCAAATTTTTCATACAAGAAGCTCAAAATCGCCTCTCTGCATCTGATATACTCAGGGTCGCTTTGAAGTTCTACTCTGTTTCTGGGTCTTTTTAAATTTACTTCCAATATCTCCCCTATCGTTGCATGAGGACCGTTTGTCATCATAATGACTCTGTCGCTCAGAAGTACCGCCTCATCTATGTCATGGGTTATGATTACAACAGTGTTTTGAACGTTTTGCTGAATTCTCATAAGATGCTCTTGCAAATTTGCTCTAGTCAGTGAATCAAGCGCGCCGAAGGGTTCATCCATAAGCAGAACTTTGGGTTTTATGGAGAGCGCTCTTGCTATGCCGACACGCTGTTTCATACCGCCGCTTATCTCATCTGGGAGTTTATCTTTTGCATGTTCAAGATTTACCATGCTTACAAACTTCTCGACACGTTCTCTAAGCTCTGCAGATGTTAATTCAGGCATAACTTTTTTTACAGCCATCTCTATATTTTTATATACACTTAGCCAAGGAAGAAGCGAATGATTTTGAAAAACAACCGCACGTTCAGGACCCGGACCCCTTACCTCTTTATTTTCAAGCAAAATATGACCTTCGCTTTGGGCATCAAGTCCTGAAATCATATTTAAAAGCGTACTTTTACCGCATCCGCTGTGCCCGATTATAG
>NZ_JAVVFL010000258.1:0-2074 GCF_032250635.1 Sulfurimonas sp. | reverse complement strand
TTCAAGGTATCTATTTCCCGGCAGAGGATTGAAGAGTTCTCTAATACGCAAGCTCGTTAAGCTCCCTAAAGATATACGCCTCTACGATATCGTCTATGCTTCTTTGCGTGTGCGCTACAAGAACCATCATGTTTTGCTCCATAAAGGGCCATACGTACTCGTTGTCATCCATCACCACTGCCGCTTCGCTGCGATCTTCAAAAGTGCCCCACTCAGCACTAAACTTTATCTGCGCTACTCTGCCCTCTTGAACAAGAACCTGCGCCCAGATTTTCACATCGCCAAGTTTGGTTATGGATGCTTCTTGCGCATCTTCGTTATCCATAGGAATCAAAATATACATCTACTGCTCCACTTTTGCCAAATCAAGGGATAGTGCATCATTGTCCATAATGCCGATTCCGCGCTCTAAAACTTTAGAAGCTATCTCTTGGGCATCTGAGAGCGAGTGCATCTTGTATGTTCCACACTGATAGACGTTAAGCTCTGGAATATCTTTTTGCTCTTTTACTTTAAGTATATCCTCCATTGACGCTCTCCACGCCTCTGCCACAACACTCTCATCTGGTGTGCCTATTACACTCATGTAAAATCCAGTGCGGCAACCCATCGGCGAAATATCGATAATCTCTACATCTTTGGAGTTGAGATTGTCTCTCATAAATCCAGCAAAGAGATGCTCTAACGTATGAATCCCCTCTGATGACAAAATCTCATGATTAGGACGAACAAATCTCAAGTCAAAAACCGTTATATCATCGCCCTTTGGTGTTTTCATTCCCTTGGCACGGCGAACTGCAGGTGCGGGCATAATGGTGTGATCAACCGTAAAACTGTCTAGTAGTGGCATATCATTCTCCAATTTTTTCATTAATTATATCATTTTAAAAAAACAAATAAATTTATTGTGATATTATGCCAACTAAAAAGGGTTATCATTATGAAAACAAGTATAAAAGCTAGGTTGTTATTTTTAGTAATTATGCCAATATTGGCTATTTTAGCATTAGCAGTAGGCAAAATTTTATTTGACGTCGGTGAAAGAAAAAGCCTTGAAGTGGCAAAGAGCCGCATTATAGAGGTTGAAGCACTCTCAAAAGCTATCCACTTTATGCAGATAGAGAGAGGTTTGAGTGTTGGTTTTGTTGCAAGCGGGGGCACAAAAAACTCTAATGAACTAAGAGAAATGCGAAGCAAAGTTAATAACGCAATAACGGAGGCAAAAAACATCTACGCATCAACTAATGGAGATACAGGTCTGTTTGAAAATCTTAGAGAACTCTCACAAATAAGATCTGCTATCAACGCACTATCCATAAACGGACCGCAAACCGGAGCGTACTTTACAAAGACAATCGTATCTTTAGTAGATGCTTCAACTACCATCCCTGCCCAAATGAGCGATAAAGAGTCGCGCAATCTCATTCAAGCCTACACACACCTCTCCTCGGCCAAAGAGCTGTTGGGGCAAATAAGAGCAAACCTAAACGGTGCATTTACAAAAAATGCTTTTTTGGATGATACCTTTTTCAAATTTGGCGGTGCTTTTGGTGCATATGGCATAAATCTTCGCAAGTTTGAAAATCTTGCGACTCCATCACTCAAAATATTTTTAAAAGAAACCTATAGAGGCAATGCTGTAGATAAAACGATGTCAATGATAAATATTGCTAAAGAGAAGGGTCTTGTGGGCGGTTTTGATGTAGAACCGAGCGAATGGTTTAGAAATGTAACTGCCTCCATAGATCTACTTAGAGGCGTTGAGCTTGAGCTCTACAAAGAGGCTGATAGCTTAATAAACCGGATGATAGATGAAAAATCATCAAATATCATCATGCTTGGCATAGCTTTGGCCGTCGGTGTTATAATTTTTGCCGCTTTTATACTCTACTTTATAAAAGTCTCCATATCTAAACCACTGGATATTTTCAGAATTGCTCTTTTAAAAATAAGTGCCACAAAAGACCTCACTATCGAAGTAGCCGAAAATACCCCTCTTGAGCTCTCCCAAATGGCTAAAAGTTTCAACAACTTAATGAGAGAGCTAAAAGAGCTCATAGACGTCTCAAAGGTA
>NZ_JAVVFL010000257.1:0-2081 GCF_032250635.1 Sulfurimonas sp. | reverse complement strand
GTTCTGTATGCTTTTAGGGCAAGAGCACGGTTAAAGAGCTTTTCGACTACTTTAAAAACCATCTCTGAGAGCGCAGTGCTTTTTACAATCTCCAGATATCCGCAGTTTTTTAAATCTGGTTTATGAGTAAATAGATGGTTTGATGTAAGAGAGCCTTCTCCCGTGTTAATGGTAAGTCCTGTTGCGGCTCCTGCAATTGAAAACGCACGGGTAGCTTCAGGGCTAATCGCTCCATCACTCATGGCAGAGCGGATGATAGGGGAATGAGATATAAACGGATTTTCCCTATCTTTTCCAAAAATCACGCTTACGTCATCGCTTACTTCATCTTCATTTAAAACGCTTGAAGAGTGTTTTATGATAAATCTAGAGGCTTCAAACGGTTGAGAGACCGAAAAAGATTTGTAGTTGGGAACATCTTTTGCGGCTTTATATACCCACTCTATCTTGTCACGCGAAGCATAAAACGACTCATCTGCAAAGTATTGGCGCAACGGTTCTCTCAATGCCTCAAACACATAGCGCATTCTCCCTATGATAGGGTAGTTTATAAGCAGCGCATGCTCTCTTTGTACATATTTGTCATAGATAAAGAGATTTACTAACAAGAAAAGGACAATGAGCATAAAAAACTCAAAAAAGTCTATGAAAAAACTCCAAAAAGAGTGAATAAATTCCATTAAAATTCCGCTATCGGCATGGTGTCTTCGGTTTTGTCTTCTAGATTTTTTATCCAGATAGTTTTGTTTTTTATCTCCTCAGAACCTATAACGGCACAATATTTCGCATTTAGTTTATCTGCCGCTTTTAGATGGTTTTTAAGGTTTTTAGATTTGTAGTCCACGAGAACAGTGTGGGTTTTTCTCTTTTTGTGGGCAATTTTAACTACGCTCTGCAATGCTTCATCATCCATTGCACCGATATAGTAGCCATCTTTCTTAGGCTCAGGCATCTTTATAAGTTCCATAAGCCTCTCAATCCCCATTGCAAAACCCACAGCAGGAGTAGGGCGACCATCCAAAAACTCTACAAGTTTGTCGTATCTTCCGCCTCCGGCAATCGCGCTTTGGCTTCCTATCTCATCGCTTACAAACTCAAATGCGGTCTTTGAGTAGTAGTCAAGTCCTCTTACGAGGTTCGAATCTACCTCATACGCAATCGAGTTATCGTCCAAGATGCTCTGTAGCGCAGAAAAATCGCTGCTGCATGACGCACAGAGATTTTGGGTAATTTTTGGAGCCTCCACGTAAAGCTCCTGACATGAGCCGTTTTTACAATCGAGCACTCTTATGGGGTTTGTTTCTACTCTTCTTTGGCAGTCGATGCAAATGCCGTCTTGACACTTTCTGACATAATCTACGAGAGACTCTTTGTAGCTAGGCATACACTCGCTGCAACCAAGAGAGTTTAGCTGTAGTCTGTATCCAATGCCGAGTTTGTTCAAAATATCGCTGACCATCATGATCATAGCGGCATCTTCATAAACGCTATCAACTCCAAAGCTCTCCACGCCGAACTGATGGAACTGTCTTAGTCTTCCTTTTTGCGGTCTCTCATAGCGAAACATTGCTCCATGGTAGAAAAAACGGTGAATCCCGCCTGCGCGGTCAAGTTTTTTTTGTATAAATGCGCGCACAACTCCCGCAGTTCCCTCTGGACGGAGGCAGACATCATTCTCGCCTTTATCGATAAACTGGTACATCTCTTTGCCGACAATATCGCTTGATTCGCCGACAGATCGTTTAAAAAGAGCAGTCTCTTCCAGAAGCGGAGTCTCAATGAAATGAAATCCATACTTTTTTGCAATTTCTGAGGCTGTCTCTATAAAGTATGTAAATCTCTCATAATCTTCGCTTAAAATATCGTTCATTCCCCTGAGTGAAGCAATCATCTCTGTCCTTGTTATTTGTCATAAAGTGTAGTTATTTTTTTAAATGAAAGGATACCATTTTTATCTTATATTTAGTTATAATCCATCTTATTAATCTGACATTACGCACTTTTATTAAAAGTGCGTTAAACACCTTATAATTCTCGAAAAACAAAGTTTTTCGTAGCTTTAGGGGGTTGTAGGGACCTTG
>NZ_JAVVFL010000046.1:0-12157 GCF_032250635.1 Sulfurimonas sp. | reverse complement strand
AAACCACTTAACAAACGGGAAATTGCTCTCATCTAAAACATTTTTAAATGGCTCTATCCAATCAATCTTCTCTTTCGCAAAACCGCCCCAAAAACCCTCATAATCATCATTTGCCGCATCCATTAGCTCCTGATATTCACACATATTTTTTATTCTTGCATCTTTTGCAAATTCTCTGTTTGGTTTAAATATCTCTTTTTTCATTACCTTTTCCTTGTGTCAATTTTAAATATATCATAGCCGTCATAATAGCGTCGTTGACGGCATTGTGCACTCCCATATTTGGGATATTGCAACTTTTAAGTATTGTATCAAACCGTAAATCAATATTTCCTTGAGGAATTAATGAAATCGTTTTATCAAAGTATATTTCAGATACTTCAATCATTCTATTTGGAAGCGTTATGCCGAGCATCTCTTTAGTGTATTTGTTTATCATGCTTACGTCAAACTCCAAATAGTATCCTACAAGTGGTCTTGAACCCACAAAATTTAAAAACTCTACAATGCCCTCCTTTGTTGTTTTTGCATCCCTTAAATCAAACGGACGAATCCCGTGAATCTTGATACTATTTGAGCTTATCTCTTTGGAGTTTTTCAAAAAAACCTCAAAAGTTTGTGACGTAAGAATTTTGTTATCTTTTATCTTTACGGCACCGATTGAGAGTATCTCATCCTTTTTTGGATTGAGTCCTGTTGTTTCAGTATCTATGACAACAAACTCTCTGCTTCTATCCTCTTCAAAAAGAAACTCAAAATTTTTGTCTTTGAGCTTTTTACGATTTTTATTGACTTTAAACTTGGAGATAAAATCAAACATCGCTAAACAACCATATTGAGATGAAAATGAAAACTCATAAATTTTTTAAATTTATTTATGATTTTAAAGCTGTCTTTTAACAGATCTCTATCAATTTTTTCTAACTTCTTAGGGTTAATGTAGTTGCTCTCTTCAATATTTTTTGCCTCTAGCATCGCCTTGAGACGGATAGAACTAAGCGTGTCAAAACTCTCAATCAGCTCAGTAGCAAATGTTTTGTCTATAACACCAATGTTGTTTAGCTCTTTGATTCTCTCAATCGTGTTTGTTGCATCAATGGCGTGCTTAAGACTTAGCGTTCTTACGCCGTGAACCAGAGCAAAAATACCGCCCTTTTTCAAGTCAAGTCTATTGTTATGCTCTTTTTCTATAACAAACCCCGAAAATATAGAGAGCGGAGTGTCAAAGTTCAAAATCGCTTTTGCGATGTGTGCTAAAACATCATCTCTTGCATAGAAGTTATTGTGAAGATGCGCTCTCAACTCTTTAAGCAAAGAGCAATCTCCCGCCACGCATTTTGAATCCAGAAATATGCTTAAGTTCTGAACACTCCCATCACTCATGTCATAGGTCCATTTGTCTATAAGAGATTTATATGAAGCCACACTTCTTCGCCAAAACTCATTGCTTACCATCACATCTCCGCTGCACTTTGGAAATCCAAGTTCGAGCAGCTGTCTGTTTAGCTCCATCATGGGCTCTCTAAATAGCTCAACATCTACGCCGTCTCTGATAACAAGTGCGTTGTCCTGATCACTCTTTATGGTCTGCTCTTCTCTGCCTTCGCTTCCCATGAGAACAAGGGCGCAATCTTTTTGCAAACTCTCTTCTACACACATCTCAAAGAGTTTTTTATATATTTTTTCATTTAAAGAGGAGAGGAGTTTTGTGATGTATCTTACCTTGACGCCTTTAGCTCTAAGTGAGACTATAAGGTTTTTAAAATCACCTCCAAGTGCTTTTAGGTCGTCAAATTTTTGCGCTTTGTCTATCTGCACGGCTATGAGGTGCGAGTGGTTTGCAAAATAGCTAAGCAGGTCAAGCTGCTCTAAAACACCGACTATCTTCTCATCCTCTTTTACCACTACTCTCTTTATCTCTTTTTGAGTCATAAGCAAAAGCGCGTTAAATAAAAAGTCGTTTTTATCTATGGTGATAAGATTGTGCGTAGCAATTTTATGGATTTCTTCTTCTGTGGAGATTCCGCCCAGTAAAACCCTCTCTCTCAAGTCGGTGTCCGTGACGATTCCAAAATCATCTCTATACTTCACTATAATGACGTTTGTTTTTAGCTCTTTTTGCTTTTTTAGAGCACTCTTAATCGACTCTTTTTCATCTACTATACATGCATTATGCAGGAAAATATTGCAGACTCTCGCTATTAGAAATGGTGTAAGTTCACTCTGCGAAGAGTAGTTTTTGAGATGTTGGTGACGCTCTATAAAATCTTTTAAAAAAAATCCCTGAACGCTTTTGTCCTGCATGAGGTCTATAAAATCTTCTTTTTTTATCTCATAGCAGATAAGATCCTCTTCTACTATGAAATCGCCATTAGCCTTCTCATAGATAAGCGCATCCGCGTCAAAGCTGTCTCCCGCATTGAAGAGCGTGTAAATCTCCCCGTCTATCATCTCTTTTACCGAGCCTTTTATGATGATATAAAAAGCTACGGATGGAAGATTTTTTGAGATAAGGAGCGTCTCTTTTGGGTAGTAAGCTATGTCAATCTTCTTCATAAGATTATCCAAAGTAATCGGGCTTAAAAGCTCAAAAGGGTGGATAGACTCTATAAGTTTTCTCTGATCAAGTATGCTCATAAATCCGCTCCTCCTTTTATATTTTCTCTCATTTTAGTGCTCAGAAGCACCCTCTGCGCCGATACCTGTCTGCGCTCTTATATATTGAGCTTCAAAAGCCTCTGCCTCATCTTTTGCCCCCTGTGAATTATCTGTTATAGAGAAGATGTATGTTCCTACAAATGCCACTATTACAGAGAAGAGTGCGGGATATTTATATGGAAAGATTGCGGTTGCATTTCCCAATATATCAACCCATACAATCGGACCGAGTATAACAAGTATAACAGCCGTTGCTAAACCTAGACTGCCCCCGATTACCGCACCGCGAGTCGTTAAGCCTCTCCAGTACATTGAAAGGAAGAGAATCGGGAAGTTCGCAGATGCCGCAATAGCAAACGCAAGACCTACAACAAAAGCAATGTTTTGCTGCTCAAATAAGATACCCATTATAATTGCAACTATTCCCAAAACAACGGTAGCCACTTTAGAGACCTTCATCTCTGTAATCGAATCAACTTGACCCTTTTTAATTACAGACGCATAAAGGTCGTGAGAGATTGCAGAAGCACCTGCTAGTGTCAGACCTGAGACAACCGCCAAAATCGTAGCAAACGCAACTGCTGAGATAAAGCCTAAGAAGAAGTCTCCTCCGACTGCATGACTTAGGTGAATAGCCGCCATGTTGTTTCCGCCAAATATCGGATATCCGCCGCTGACTGCCTGTTTTGCAAGGTCTAGGTACTGAGGGTTTTGAAAGACCATAACAATAGCGCCAAAACCGATAATGAACGTCAAGACATAGAAGTAACCGATAAAGCCTGTCGCATAAAAGACCGACTTTCTAGCCTCTTTAGCGTCACTTACCGTAAAAAATCTCATAAGTATATGAGGTAAACCAGCAACACCGAAGATGAGTGCGACCGCTAGTGAAATTGCCGATACAGGGTCGCTTACAAGACCGCCAGGGCTCATAATCTCTATGCCTTTTAACTCTGTTGCATGAGCAAAAAGTTCTCCAAAGTTAAAGTTGTAGTGAGCCATAACCGCGACTGCCATAAATGTAGCACCCGAGAGCAGTAAAAATGCCTTGATAATCTGAACCCAAGTAGTTGCCAGCATTCCGCCGAAAGTTACATAAAGTATCATTAAGATGCCGACAATAACTACCGCTACTTCATACTGAAGACCAAAAAGAAGTTGAATAAGCTTGCCTGAACCGACCATTTGAGCGATAAGATACAAGATTACTGTTGCGATAGAGCCCGATGCCGCCAAAATACGGATAGGAGTCTGTCTAAGTCTGTATGACGCGACGTCCGCAAAAGTGTACTTACCAAGATTTCTCAGAGGTTCTGCAATCATAAAGAGAATTATCGGCCAACCGACCAAGAACCCTATTGAGTAGATAAGACCATCATAACCGTTGAGATATACAAGACCCGATATTCCAAGAAAAGAAGCTGCCGACATGTAGTCGCCCGCAATCGCCATACCGTTTTGAAAACCGGTAATTCCGCCGCCTGCAGTGTAGAAATCTTTTGCACTCTTTGTACGTTTTGCCGCCCAGTATGTTATGCCCAAAGTGGCACCTACAAAGATAACAAACATTACAATTGCAGGAACGTTTAGATCTTTTTTTATAGCTTCACCTTCAATCACGCCTGCTGCAAAAACTCCTACCGTCCCAAGAATTAAAAATAAAAATATTCTACTCATCATCTACTTTTCCCTTACCGATTCTTTAATTTTGTTGTTTAAATCATCAAATTCGCCGTTTGCTCTTTTTGTATATATACCAGTTAAGATAAAAGCAAAAAATATAACAGCCATTCCAACAGGAATACCGACCGTAGTAACAGTGTCGCTTGAGAGAGGCGTTCCCAATAGCGAAGGCTCAAATGCTATGGTTAATATAAATGCAAAGTAGACCACCAGCATTGTTATTGTAAGTTTTATGGAAAATGAGCTTCTTTTTGAAACCAACTCTTGATAATTTGGATCGTTTTTAATCTTTTCAACCATCTCTTTTTGCATCTAATTCTCCTTAAAAATTGTAGTTTGCGATAAATCTGTACTCATTCCAGCCTGTTTTTCCGGCTGCACTCTGTGCAAACGCTCTTGGAAAGTTCCCGCGTAGGCGAAGTTGAAGATTTTTCACAACCTTTGGGTTGTATATAGCATCAAACCCAGCTTCACTTGCCGTTCTCTCTACGCCGTATCCGCTGTTTGCATCCATATCAAACTCTGTATAGTATGCAACTGTTGTAAGGTTAGCACCCATATCTTTAAAGTTATATGATGCCGCCACTTTTGCCGCTTCTGTTCCTGCCATAAACATATGGCGTGTTACCATCCCCTGCGTATATGCAGGCATACCGCCCCATGGAGAGACGATTGCACTCTCTAGACCTCCCTCAGCTGCCTCTACTGCACTGTTTTTGCCTGTTTTAGAGTACGCAAACGAAAGGTCAAAATTCTCTATCTTAACACCGAATTTTGCTGCAGCGTATAGACTGTCTATCTCTCCGCCAAACTCATCTCCAACCGAATCCTCTTTGATGATTTGCACACCCGCGTAAGGTTTGAGCGCATCGGTTACAAGACACTTCCATGAGTAGTTTGCCTCGCCGTAGATTATGTTCATGATGTCATGAGCGTAGTAGTCCCAAAGCTGAAGTTTGAGATTTTCAATCCCGGTATATGTAGCCGAAGCCATAGTGATACCGTCTGTTTTTTCGTCAAACGCATACGTCCCTACATTTGTAAAACTTCCAACATGGTTTTTACTATCATCATAAGAGTAACCAGAAGTAGCCGACAAAAGTCCGCCGTTATATACCCTGCCAAAAGTTCCTTGTGCAAATTTTGTCACATGCCCAAGCGTGAGGGCTGTGTTTGCGACATCTCTGTTTGTAAGCACATACGCTTCAAAAAGGTTTGGAATCATTCTCGCATCATCATCGCCTAGCATCGGAGTCGATAACTTTTGACGACCGCCTTTAAATGTCGTGTTTTCATGCTTATACTGCAGATAAGCTTCGCCAAGAATGGAATAGCCCTCATCATCCTTGCCAAAAAGTGTCGGATCTACAGTTCTGCGAGAATCTACTTCATGTGTAGTATAAAATGCGGCACCCAAACTAACTCCGTTTAACTCCGCTGTCTCATACTTCAAGTGTCCGCCTACTGCAGTAGAACCTCTGTGAGTTTGGTTTCCCGCACTCCCCTGATACTCTCTATCTATATAAAACATGCGAAGCTGTCCGCTGGCTTTTCCCTCAGAAAACATACTGTTTAAATCTTCTGCCGCGCTAAGAGCAGTAGTTGATACAGCAAATCCCATTGCCGCAATACTAAGCGCTATCTTCTTTTTCATACTTCTCCCTTTTATTATTACCCTAATCCTAAAATAGGAAAATAGCATGAACGTAGCATTGGCATTAAATATAACAATTTAGGTTTTTGGTTCTATAAAATGTGTAAAATGGTAACCTATTTTTAATATTTAATTTAGCTTAAGAAAAATGTCTCTGTGTTTCAAAGAAATAAGCTCTAAATCTTTTGCATTATAATTATTTTTTAGCGATAATGTATTGAAATTTTTTTATAAAAGGTGGAACAAGATGAAAGAAGTAATAAATATATATAGAAAGCAAAAAATCAATGTAGACTATTTTGTCAAAAGACTTATAGAGAGTTTCCCAAAAGACTACATGTCAGAAGCACAAAACATACTAAAACAGTACCGCTATATTCAGCTGATGTACGGAGTAGACTGTGAGTATAAACAGACAACTCCTATCATGTTTAAAAAAGGAGCTGACTCTTCTCATATAGGAAGCGACAAGAGCCATTATTTTGTGAAGCTGCGCTTAGATGAAAATGGAATCTATATATCAAATCCATACATCCATTATAAAACAGGCAAAGCAAGTATCTCGGTAGTTCATTTTATAAACTCTACATACTATATTTTTGATATAGATCTCATTTTTCTATTGGAAGAACTTAAGCTCATAGAGTACAACAGCTTTCATGATAAAGTAAAGAAGGTTATCTACTTTTTCGGCTCTACGGCACTGGCTTTGGTCGCTATTGCTCTTATCGGGTACGGAGTGTTTGTTTTTTTCCTTCTTATGTCCTCTTTGGCAACATCCGACTTTTTGCATGACATATTTAGATCCATAATATCCATAACGCTGGGACTAGCGATTTACGACCTTGCAAAACAGATCTTTGAGCATGAAGTTATGTACCAGTCGTTTCATAGATCCGAAGACAAACAGTATAAAGTACTAGGAAAATTTCTAATCTCAATCATCATAGCCCTCTCCATAGAGACACTGATGGTGGTATTTAAGATTGCTCTTGAAGATATCTCAAATATGGTTTCAGCCTTTTACTTGCTCATAGGCACAACCATCATGTTTGTAGGACTCGGCTATTTCTATAAAACTATTCAAGAAGCAACACCAAAAGAGGATGATTAGTGAGATGAACGGCGTGGGTAATTATGGCTTGTCTATCATATACCCCATGCCGCGGACGTTGATTATAAAGTCCTCTTTGAGATTTTTTTTGAGGCGGTTTATCTCGGCTCGGATGGTTGCGTTGTCTACTATCTGCTCGCTCCATACGTAGTTTTGGAACTGTTCAAAATCCACTATGCGCCCTCTGTTTCTTGAGAGGAGGTCTATGATTTGGGACTGTCTTTTGGTGAGTATCTGTACCTCTTGGTTAAAGAGTAGCGTTGAGTGTTCTTGGTCGTAGCTGTAGTTTTTTGAGAGCCTGAGATGTACTCTTGGAGTCGTGTCGAGAATTTTAACTCTGTTTACTCTAAGTGAGAGCTCTTTTAGATGAAAAGGTTTTTTTAGGTAGTCGTTGCATCCCAAATCATACGCGCGCGAAATATCCTCTATGTCAACCAGAGCGCTTATATAAATCGCGGGTACATGTATCTTTAGTGCGTGAATCTTCTCTAAAAAAGTGAGACCGTCAAGCCCCGGAACGGTAATGTCTAAGATGAGCAAATCATACGCACTCTCTCTTATAGCCTCTAGCGCTTTTAGTCCGTCAAAAAAGCTCTCTATCTGGTGCCCTTCGCTCTGAAGATATTCGCATATTGACTCATTGAGCATAACCTCATCTTCCAAAAGCAGTATCTTCATCAATCTCCCATCGCTTTGAACTTATAGCTAAATGCGGTCATTTCGTTGTCTGAACTTACCCTCACCTCAACGCCCTCTTCATCGCAAATACTCTTAACAAGTCTAAGTCCAAGCCCAAAACCCTCTTTTTTCTTCTCTTCTCTGTAGTAGGCTTCAAAAACTTTTCTAGTATCCTCTATAATTTTTGATCTGCTGCTTACCAAAAACTCTATAAAAGCTCCTGCTTTTTGAAGCTTTACCGCTACATTTTCGCCTGGAAGCGTGTATTTTATGGCATTGGTCAAAGTGTTGTCTACTACTCTTTGAAGCTTTGTCTCATTGAAGTATATATGCAGCTCTTCATTTGGGTTGATGTAGTTAAATGTTATTCTTGAGAACTCTGCAACTTCTCTAAAAAAATCTATCCTGCTGCTTAGAAAATTATTGAGGTTTATCGCAGTTTTTTTATACTCGATATGATCTTTTTTAACCAAGTAGCTCAAATCATCATAGATGCTGAAGATATTTTTTGCCGCAGCCTCAATCTTGGAGAGGTCTCTATCTTTTGGATGTTTCATAAGGTAGAGCTCAATACTTGTAAGTATTACGCTAAGCGGCGTATTTGTCTCATGAACCGTATAGCGCAAAAACTCCTTTTGGGCAATGAGAAGATCCTGTGAAAAGCTCTTCTGCTCCTCTAGATTTTTGTTTATCTCCAAAAGTGCCGCCGTTTTCTTCTTAACTCTCTCTTCAAGTCCGAGATTTAGCTCTTTTAGGCTCTTTTTCTGCTCATTTATTTTACTTACCATCTCATTTGCATAACCTACCATCTCTTTAAAATCTTGAAAAAATATAGTATCTGGGTTTATCGCCTCTTCGTGGTCAACCGCTTTTTTAAAAAAGTTCAAAAATGCCTCGGTGTCTCTTTGTAAAAACTTGTTAAAGAGGTTGTTTAATCCAAGAAATATGGCAAAAAGTATAAAAGAGAGCGTAACGATGGCAAGTGCGGTTCTCACCAAAAGCGACTTTAACTTTTTTTTATTTTCATCTATAAGGTTAACATCTAGAGTGTTTTCACTCTTTACAAGCGAGCTCTTCTCAAGCGCCCTCTCATAGTCTTTATACATCTCATCGACAAGAAGAGCGACAAAAACCATAGTAAGCAGAAATATGACCGTTATCGTAAAAACATTTGCCTGTTTTATTGTTATCTTTTGAAATAGTGATTTAATTTCCATGTTCAAGATTATACACTCATTTATTTTTTAATAAAACTTTTATTTAAAATATTTCACTATAATTACGAAATATTTTACAAAAAAAGGCAAAGAATGTTTGGCAAAAAACTAAGAAAATACGAGTTAAGCGAAGAAGAAGTAAACAAGCTCCAGTGGGCAAAGATAGCTACAAGCAAGGGCGATATTTGGTTGAAACTGCTTCCAGAAGAGGCTCCAAACACGGTTGCGAACTTTGCACATCTTGCAGAGTCAGGCTTTTACAACAACCTTAGTTTTCATCGCGTAATTCCAGGATTTATGGCGCAAGGCGGCTGTCCTCAAGGAACGGGAACAGGCGGACCTGACTGGGCTATACCTTGTGAGACAAAAACAAATGTAACAAAACATAGAAGAGGCGCTTTATCTATGGCTCATGCCGGACCAAACACTGGTGGAAGCCAATTTTTCATCACTTTTGTTGCAACTCCACACCTTGATGGCGTTCATACAGTTTTTGGCGCTATAGACAAAGATGATACAGAGAGTTTTGCAACGCTTGATAGCATCGAAGGTCAAGATGCAATCAACTCTATCGAGATTTTTGAGACTCGTCCCTAAACTACCAAATAAATGTTAGTACACATCTGCTGCAGCGTCGATTCACATTTTTTCTTGCAAAAGCTGCAGCACGACTACCCACAGGAGAAGCTTACAGGCTTCTTCTACGACCCAAACATCCATCCCTACTCAGAGTATCAACTTCGACTGCTTGACGTAAAACGCTCATGCAAAAAACTAGGCATCGAACTTCTTGAGGGAGAGTATGACTTTGAGGCATGGATGGAAGCTGTCAGAGGCTTGGAAAATGAGCCTGAAAAAGGCAAAAGATGTGAAGCCTGTTTTGACAAACGCTTTGAGAGAAGTGCCAAAAAAGCGCTTGAACTCGGCGAAGAAAGCTTTACGACGACACTTCTAGTCAGTCCTCTTAAATCACAAGAGCAGCTCATACACAGTGGCGAACTCTTTTTTCAAAAACACGGCATTGCGTTTGTCTCATTTGACTACCGTGCAGACGGGGGAACTCAGGAGCAGAGCCGCGTGACAAAAGAGGAGCAACTCTACCGTCAAGACTACTGCGGCTGCATCTATGGACTTAGTATGCAGCGCGAGCAGCAGGAGCGGCTTATGGATGAGATGTTCTCTCCCCTTTCAAATATTACTCTTCCCTCTTCTATACAAGAGAGGCTCGAACTCTACAGTCGCAGAAACGAACTTGAAGATGAAAATATTGCATATAAAATCATAAGAGAGAAGTTTTTGAACTATCGTCAATTTAGCCTCAAAGTAATATCAGGTAAAACAGAGGTTATTGACGCTTATGCACTTTTTTACTCCACTCTTCCTAGAAAAAAAGCACAAGGCAGAGTTGAATTTTTGCATAAAGATGTCGGTTATTTCAACCGTGAAGAGATAAAGTTTGTAACTCTTAAACACTTTAACTCCGAGTGCAATCTCGATTATAAAAATATAAAAGAGCTCCTTTTTAACCCTCCTAGTTTTGAAAAAGAGCTAAAATTTAGAGATACACTCACAGATACAAGCTACAATTTAAGCCCGATTATTGTCGTAAATGAAATACCACAAACAAAGCTAACTGTAGAACTTGATGCCAAAACTTATGAGGACACCAGAGAAAAACTAATGATTCTATAATATTTATTTTGGTAGAATAACCGAATTTATTAAATTATAAAGGTTTTACTAATGATTATGGATGTTGTAGAAATTCAAAAAATTATACCTCACCGCTACCCTTTTTTACTTCTAGATAGAGTTACAGAGATTAAAGAGAAGGAGTCTCTTGTCGGGTTTAAAAACGTAACAATAGGAGACAACGTATTTCAAGGTCACTTTCCGGGTCATCCGATCTATCCGGGCGTTATGATTTTAGAGGGAATGGCACAAGCCGGCGGCATATTGGCATTTAAAAGCATGGGCGATATGACGGAAGAAGAAGCCGCAAACAAAGTAGTCTATTTTATGAGCATCGATAAAGCGAAGTTTCGCACTCCCGTAAAACCAGGCGACAGACTTGAGTACCGCATAAGCGTCATAAAAAACAAAGGTCAAATCTGGGTGCTTGACGGCAAGGCTTATGTTGATAATGTTTTAGTATCAGAAGCTGAACTAAAAGCTATGATAGTTGATAAGTAAGAAAAGGTAAATCATTGAATAAAATCTCCCCTTTGGCAATTATTGAAGATGGTGCGGTTATAGGCGATAATGTCGAGATAGGACCCTACTGTTTCATCTCAGCAGCCACCACCATCGGCGACGGTACAAAGATAGAACAAAGCAGCTCTGTCTACGGAAAAACTACTATTGGAAAGAATAACTATATTTTTTCACATGCAGTAATCGGTTCAGCTCCGCAAGATCTTAAGTTTGCAGGCGAAGATGTAGAGCTCATAATCGGAGACAATAATAAGATAAGAGAGTTTACCCTCTTTAACCCCGGCACAAAAGGCGGCGGCGGCAAAACAATTATCGGCTCTCACAACCTTTTTATGGGTTATGTACATATCGGACATGACGTAATCATCGGCAATCACTGTATTTTAGCAAATGCTGCAACACTTGCAGGACATGTTGAGATGGGTGATTATGCCGTTATTGGCGGGATGACGCCTATCCATCAATTTGTTCATATCGGCGACTATGCGATGGTAGCAGGTGCATCTGCTCTGGCTCAAGACGTTCCTCCTTTTTGCATGGCAGAGGGAAATCGCGCAACCCTTAGAGGTCTAAATCTCACGGGACTTAGAAGACATTTAAGCCGTGAAGATATTGATGAGTTAAAATCTGCCTACAGAGATCTTTTTGAAGCAGGAAAACCGTTAAAAGAGGTTGCGAACGAGTTGTTTGAAAAAACTAAAAACCACCAAGTCCAAACTCTTTGCAACTTTATTCTCAAAACAAAACGTGGAATCCCGTACGAAAGAAAGAAAAACGATGACTAAAAAAGCACAAGTGCTTTGGGCTCTCTGCACAAGAGAACCAAGTGTTAACGTAGGTAGCGGGATTACTCCCGATACCGTAATATCTAATAAAAGAAAGAAAACTTATGCCTAAAAAAGCACAAGTGCTTTGGGCTCTCTGCCGAAGAGAACCAAG
>NZ_JAVVFL010000045.1:0-12218 GCF_032250635.1 Sulfurimonas sp. | reverse complement strand
TGGGAGCGAGCGGGATTATGATGGTGCTCTCTCACTCGGCTGAGGGGATGGAGCATTTCAAATCGCTTCTGGCAAGCGATATACTCTTTACCCCTCCGGTTGAAGTTGCAAAGAGTGCTGTTATATACTCATTTATCGCCCTTGCTCTCTACTTTATCTACCCAAAACTCAGCGGTTTTTTAAAGGAGCTTCTATTCTTCTCGCTTCTTGCCATTACCGTTACCTCTTCGGTTGCGCTTGCTGGAGTTTTTGTGGTCTTTGTGCTTCTTATCGCACCGCCTTTTGTAGCACTCTCTTTAAACTTTAAAAAACCTTTGCTGGGCAGTTTCTTTTTTGGATGGTTTTTTAGTATAAGCGCAATTACACTATCATACTTTTATGATTTACCGACTGGTTACAGCGTAGTCTTTTTAGGCGCATTTTTAACCGCTGTTGCAGTTTTGGCAACATCAAAAAAAGCAGATGAGAATTGATATGGAATTTCCAAACGAGTGGACGCAAAAAGAGTTTTTACAAAACAAAAAAAAGCTTGAAGCAGAGGGTGTAAAAGTACTCCTAATCGATACCATCCTCGCACCAATTGACAATGCCGACACCGTTCTTTACAACCCTTTTGAGCTAAGAAATGAGCCACAGGGGAGCGTTTTTGTCTTTTACTGCGACAGCGGAAAAGCAACCCTCAACAGACTAAAAGAGTTCAAAGAGAAATTTCCAAAACATCACTGCATATCTCTAAAGGGCGGCAGGGGCTACTGGAGAGAAAATATGATGGTTTTTGATGAGTAGGCATGAAGAGCAGCTAGAGCTTTTTGTACAAAATCTGAGAAGCCAAAACTTCTACGATGCGCATGAAGATCTGGAGACTCTTTGGTTTGAGAGAAGGTTTGAAGTCTCTGATGAGGTAAAGCTTCTCAAAGGATTTATCAACGCCTCCGTCTGCTTTGAGCTACACAAAAAAGGCAAAACGGAAGCCTCAAAAAAAGTTTGGAACAACTACCTCAAATATAAAAATCTCATCGATACAATAGACTCCCCGCATAAAGAAAAATATCTTCTTATCATAGATGAAATCGAGAGAATCAAGAAGAGTTTTATAAAGTAGCGGGTAGAATTCGCCCTATGAAATTTTTACTGCTAGTTACACTTATTATCACTCAGCACCTTTTTGCTCTCGTCTCAATCACTCCTGTAGAGATCGGCGATAAACCCGGCTTCTCAAGCACCATCGAAGCAGCCCTAGAGACAAAAAGAGGAAATACCGACACAGACAGCTACAAAGCTTCGGCAAGAACAACATATGACAGCAACGAGAGTTATGTCGCATGGGCAGAGATATCGGGAGCTTACGGCAAGGCAAACGGAGAGGAGAATACAAACAAACTCTTCTCACATGCAAGATACATTCATGCCATCACAAAAGAGAGAGTAAGGGGCGAGGGCTTTTTGCAACTCGAAAATGATGAGTTTAAACATATAAACAGCAGAGCTCTAGCCGGTCTTGGTGCTAGGTTTAAACTTCACGATATGCTTCAAAACTCAAGAGGCTATCTTGGTATCGGCGCTTTTTACGAGGATATTGTCTATAACAATCCGCTTATCAATCCATCCGAAGAGAACATTAGAGCAAATGCTTATTTTGCATACTCCATAAATTTCAATGCCAACTCATCAGTCGCATATACCCTCTACTATCAGCCAAAAGTCAACGATTTTAGCGATAACGTTCAATCTCACGAGGTCGAACTAAAGCTAGATATCTACAAAAACCTTCTCTTAAAATTCTCTTTGTCTTACAATACGGACAGCAAACCTCCTATAGGTGTTGAGAGATACGACTTTACACAAAACACCTCTTTTATCTTCAACTTTTAATTTTCGTTTTGTTATAATCATTAAAAATCAGATAAAGGGTATAGCATGGATATATCAAAATATAGCGATTTAGCTATTGTTTATGCAAGCGAGTATGGCTTAAAAATTATTGCCGCTTTAGCGATATTTTTTATAGGGAAGTGGGGAGTTAGAAAGTTCACTGCCTTTATGAAAAAACTGATGCTAAGGGCTCATGTAGATTTTACATTGGTTGAGTTTTTAGAAAACGTTATCTACTTTGCTCTGCTTATTGTTATTATCCTCGCATCCTTGAATGCCCTTGGTATTAACACGACATCATTTTTGGCAGTATTTGGTGCCGCATCTTTAGCTATAGGTCTAGCACTTAAAGATTCTCTCTCAAATATCGGTGCAGCAGTGCTCATAATCATCTTCAAGCCTTTTAAAGTTGGAGACTATATAGATGCCGCCGGCGCATCGGGTACTGTAGAGCAGATAAATCTCTTCTCGACAATAATGGCAACACCGGACAATAAAACTGTAATGATTCCAAACTCTGCAGTCATAGGCTCAAACATAACAAACTACTCAAGCAAGCCTACGCGCAGAATAAATCTTGTTTTTGGCATTGATTACAACGATGACCTAAAACTCGCCAAGGAGATATTGACGCGGCTTACAAAAGAGGATGAGAGGATTCTGCAACAGCCTGCCCCATTTGTAGCAGTTGGCGAACTGGCAGACAACAGCGTAAACTTTGTATTTCGTGTCTGGGTGAAAACAGAGCAGTACTGGGATGTCCACTTTGATATGATAGAGAAGGTGAAGCTCGCATTTGATGCAGAGGGTATCTCTATACCATTCCCGCAGATGAATATTCATATACAACCACCAAAGGAAGAAAAATGAAAAAAAAGATAGTTGTTTTATCTCTTATTGTCGCTTCTATCCTAATGGCAGACGAAGCGCAGATAAAGAGTGAAATAGAGAGTACAAAAGCCGAAGTTGAAAAACTCAATGAAAACATAAAAAACTTAGAGTCTCAGCTTCCAAAACCAAGATATGAACTCAACGCCCGTATGGAACTCGGTTATATACTAAACTCAGGGAACTCTGACTCTGAAGCTTTTAACGTCGATACAAAAATAAAAAACAGTTTCGACAACCACTCTCTTGAGCTCTCCCTGCTATATCAATACGGAGAACAACACGGGATTGAGAGCAGAAACAGATTTTTAAGCGAACTTCTATATGAATATGCGCTTAGCGAGAGATTTTCTCTTAACTATCTGCTGGGGTACAAAGATGATAAATTCTCAGGTTTTAACTATCAGTTCTATACAGGTCCGGGTGCAAAATACAAGGTCATAAAAACTCCGACTCAAGAGTTGTCGTTTGATGGAAACATACTTTACGCGTACGATGACATTCAAGACACATATACTCTTGCTGGTATACCCGTTTCATACCCTTATCCTGCTGGAAGCATAAGCCAAAACGACGGTTATACAAACTCTTACGCGGCATATAGAGCACAACTTCTCTACAGCGCACAAATAAAAGAAAATGCAAAGTTTAACCAAACGCTCAGCTACCGATCGGAGTTCTCGGATGCAGACAACTACTTTGTCTACTCAAAAAGTTCTCTCTCACTAAAAATATCGGATATTTTCTCAGCGGGTGTTAACTACTATGTTGATTATATAAATAAGCCGGCATTTGGAAAAACCTCAACAGACAGAGTCTTCTCTTTTAGTCTTATAGCCGACTACTAATCTTTTTTAGGTCGGCTCCCCAGAGATACAAAGAGTACGTTGCCCCAAGTGCGATGAGAGTCGCACTTAAAAAGAGATAGCTTGGATATAGCTCGTAAACATATCCTGCTATAAGAGCCCCCGCAAACGCCCCAAATCCGTAAGTTATACCTGAGAAAAACTGCTGTGCAAGCGATTTATGCTTGTAAAGATGAAATAGATAGCTGATTGCTGCAGAGTGAAATAGTGCAAAACTAAGAGCATGAAGAGTCTGCGATAGAAATAGCATGGTCACATTATCGGGGAATATAAAGAGTATAAACCATCTAAGAGCAGTTGCAAAGGTGGTAAATTGAAGTATCAGAAGAAGATTTCTGCGAAGGAGCGCGCCTTGAAAATAGAGCATAAAAATCTCAACGACAACCCCAAAACTCCATAGATAGACTGCAATATCGAGCGTTATTCCATGATCGGTCACATAGATAGTAAAGAAGTTGTAAAATGAGCCGAAGCTAACCTGCATAAGGGTAAGCCCCGCCCACAATCTCCAATCTTTTAAAAGATTTATATCATTGGTCACCTCTTCACTTCTCTCTAAAAGAGCATCCGCCCTCTTTGCAATGACATAGGCAAAAATCGATGTAACAAATGTTAAAACAAGCAGATAGATAAGTGCGACACTAGGGGAACTTAAAAACTTTACCAGCACCATCGCGACTATAATAAACCCTACTGAGCCAAAAAGCCTAATCTTGCCATACTCCTCTTTGCCCAGATATTTAAGCGATATAAGCTCAACATAGGGGAGGACGATGCTAAGCCCTACTCCAAGAGAGATATTTGAGAAAAGAAGTTTATAAAAACTATCCAGTGAGAAGTAAAATGAGACGGCGCTAAGACACATAATAAGAAGCGAAATATTGAAGCTTTTTACATTTATTTTAAGACCCTTTATAAATGCAAACGGGACAATAAAACGTACAAGCGGAGCCGCCGCAAATATGATGCCGATATCACTTGCGCCATAGCCTGCCATAGATAAGACCTTCGGCAGAAATATTATATAGACTCCGATGATCGAGAAGTAAAAAAAATAAAAAATTGCTAGTAAAAATGACATTCGAGATTATATCTTAAAGATATAAAGATGCTATACGCTAATACAAACTCAAATCTGTATAAAATTGCACCTTGGTGGCACTCTGAAGAACGAGTTCACCATTCCTGTTTTTTATCACATTTCTTTATAATTTAATATTAGGATTGTCTTAGAAATTTTAAAATTGTGCTACAATTCTGACAATATTTCAAAGATAATTGAAAGACAAAGTGAATCTCACTAATTAATTAAAAGGTATTTTTATGCTAAAAGAGATGGCAGATAATGACTTTATTGTATCTAAGACAGACCTGAAGGGTAAAATAACCTACTGCAATAAAATATTTATGGAGATGGCGGAGTACAAGGAGGAGGAACTCCTTGGGAAACCGCACAGCATCATAAGACACCCCGATATGCCAAAGGCTGTTTTCAAATTTTTATGGGATACTATTCCTACAAAACAAGAGGTATTTGCATTTGTCCTAAACAGAACAAAAAACGATAATCACTACTGGGTATTTACCAATGTAACTGCCTCGGTGGATAAAAACGGCAAGATCATAGGCTACTACTCTGTTAGAAGAAAGCCAAATCCAGAAGCTCTAAAAGTGATCATACCTCTATACAAAGAGATGATAAGAGTTGAGAAAAGCGAAGGCGTAGAGGCTTCATTTAAAGTTTTAACAGACATATTACAAGAAAAAGGAGTAGGTTATGACGAACTTATTATCTCTCTTCAAAAATAGACAGAGCGCCATACTATTTTTAACAGTTTTATCTGTTGGAGTTTATGCGCTAGTTATTCAAAACTTTATCCTTTTAGGCTTGATTCTTCTAGTTTTAGTCGCTTCTGCTCTTATAAGAGTAGATAACAACTGCGAGCTGAAATCTCCTACTTACCAGTCGATGATAAAGGTTTTAAAAGAGGTTGCAGAGGGAGAGCTTGAGGGACGTGTTACTCACATACCCGACAACGACTCTATCGAATCACAGTTTGCATGGAGTCTAAACGATGCTCTTGACCAGTTAGAAGCATTTATGAGAGATGTTCACGCATCCATAGAGTACGCTTCACGCGGCAAAAACTACAGGCTTACATACGCATCCGGGCTTCACGGAAGTTTCTACAGCACATCAAAAGAGCTAAACAGCATTATGGGCTATATCGCAGAGGGATACACTTCAAAAATAAAAGGTGAACTCTCGCAAAAACTAAACACTCTAAGCGGCGGAGCGAGCAATGCTTTTGAAACGATTCATGACGACATCGCTCTTGCACAAAAAGACTCGACGGTTATCGCAGATGTATCAAAAACAACGGCAGCTCTCTCATCAAAAAGCCTGCAGGATGTTCAAGAGATAAGTGATAGCTTCAGTACTCTTGTAAATCTTATCTCATCTTCTCATGACGCAATCGTAAATCTTGAACATAGATCAAACGAGATCTCGGTTGTAGTCGGACTGATCAAAGATATCGCAGACCAGACAAACCTGCTGGCACTTAATGCCGCAATCGAAGCGGCGCGCGCAGGTGAGCATGGAAGAGGATTCGCCGTTGTTGCCGATGAAGTAAGAAAACTGGCAGAGAGAACTCAAAAAGCTACAAATGAGATTGAGATGACAATATCTACGCTCCAGCAAGACTCTAATGACATCCGCGCAAATTCCGACAATATCTCAGATATCGCACAAAAATCAAACAGTGTGGTAAACGAGTTTGAAAAGACATTCTCTCAACTAAACAGCTCTGCCGAACAATCAGCCGATACGTCTAAAAAGATTGAGAGCAGACTGATGGCGACCTCAATGAAAGTCGAACTAGCTCTATTTAAAACAGATGCCTATTCATCAATATTTGACTCAAAAGAGTCTTACGTATACAAAGACCATACGAGCTGTAACATAGGTCAATGGTATGCCAATGAAGGAGCAGAGTATTTTGGACATACAAACGCCTACAAAGTAATCGGGCAAGTTCATAAAAATATTCATAGCTCAATTGCCGGCAATCTCTCTTTTATCAAAAACAACGCAACATTTAAGAGTGAAAATGTCGATAAAATTGTTCAAAATTTTAAAGAGATGGAAGATGCGGCAGATGAGATGTTTAAACAACTTGACAATATTGTGAAAGAATTTTAAATTATTTACCCGCTATTAACCTATAATAAATATAATTTTACATCTCAATTATGTTCAACCCCTTTCATTTTTGAGAAAATATAACCTATAAATTATTTTATTATCCATTCCTTCCTCCCCCCTTTAGGGGTGGATAATTATGCTAAAATTCCCTTATGAAAAAAATCGTACTCACAACTCTCAATTCAAGATTCACACATACCTCAATTGCGCTTAGATATCTTTACGCTAACTTAAAAGAGCTTCGAGAAGATGCGATAATACTGGAGTTTAGTATTAATGATGCCGTGCAAAGCATCGCAGAAAAACTTCTTGCGCACAAACCTGAGATTATAGGCATCGGCGTCTACATCTGGAATGTCTCGTATATAAGTGAACTTATTCACATCATTAAAAAAGTCTCTCCAAGTACAAAAATCATTCTAGGAGGACCTGAGGTCTCGCATGAACCCTTTAGAGTAAATCTTGATCTTGCGGATTTTATCGTTCAGGGCGAAGGAGACATAGCATTTTACGAGCTATGCGTTAAAATTTTTAACAACTCTGCTAATGAGAGAGTTATTAAAATGAGTATGCCATCTCTAAAAAATATAGCGCTTCCATACAGGTTTTACACGGATGATGATATTAAAAACAGATATATCTATGTCGAAGCTTCTCGCGGATGCCCTTTTGAGTGTGAATTTTGTCTCTCTTCCATGGATGAGAAGGTGCGGGCGTTTGACCTTGATACGCTTTTAGAGGAGTTTGAGCTTCTTTGGCAACGGGGCGCAAGAGCGTTTAAATTTATAGACAGAACATTTAACCTAAACATTAAAACCGCGAACAGACTGCTGGACTTTTTTCTAGCAAAAGAGGAGAAGCCGCCATATTTTGCCCACTTTGAAGTTGTTCCGGACCACTTTCCTGATTCGCTCAAAGCTAAAATTGCTCTGTTTCCAGAGGGAGCCCTGCAGCTTGAGATAGGCATACAAACTCTAAATCCGGAGATTGCCGCGAACATCTCAAGACCTCTAAAGTTAGACAAAATCAAAGAGAATATACGCTTTTTACAAGAGCAGACAAACGCCCACATGCATCTTGATTTGATTGTCGGACTCCCCGGGGAGACGATTGAGAGTTTTGGAGCAAATCTTGACGAACTGGTGCGTTTAAGCCATAGCGAAATACAGATAGGCATACTAAAAAAACTCTCAGGAACCTACATAAACCGCCATGATATCGAATGCGGTATGCTTTACAGTGATATCCCTCCCTATGATGTACTTCAAACCTCTACGCTCTCATTTGAAGATATACAGATAATGAAAAGATTCTCAAGATTTTGGGATTTAACCTATAACAGCGGAAATTTCAAACAGAGTGTAGAGCTGATTTGGAAAGAAGAGAGCGTTTTTAAAAACTTTTACGATTTCAGCCTCTGGATATACTCCCAAACAGATTCTACATGGCAAATCTCGCTGCCAAGACTTGGTGAGCTTCTCTTTAAATATCTTTGTGAAATAAAAAATATGGACGCGGAGTTTGTTGCACAAAATATGCTTGAGGATATGATGAAAATTAAAGGCAGAGCGGTTCCGATTTACCTGAAAAACTACGCTCAAACTATAAGCATAAAAGATAAACAGGGAACATCAGGTTTTAATAAAAGACAGCAATAATATCAGAAATTTTTGGATATAATCGTTACATGTTTAAACTAAAAGTGCTTTTAATATCATCGCTACTGTTTACAAACATAACCCATGCAGATGAACCTTTTGTGGAAGAGTCTCTTCTAAAAAAAATCAACAATAAATATAAAATATACGCAAAAAAAAGATTTGAGCTGCTTCAAGAGACACTTGATGATGTAAGATATAAATCAGATCTTGAAAAACTTGAGGCTGTAAATGACTTTTTTAATGAAGTGAGATACTCCAGCGATATGAAAGTCTACGGCAAGAGCGATTATTGGGCAACACCTTGGGAGTTTCTGGGTAAAGATAGGGGAGATTGTGAAGATTATGTTATTAGCAAATATTTTGCCCTAAAATATCTTGAAGTAGATTACAAAAAACTTTTTTTTTCCTATGTCCGTTCCACAAAATTTAAAGAGCCTCACATGGTTCTAACCTACTTTGAAACACCAAAAAGCGAGCCACTCGTTTTAGACAACTACAATCGCAAAATATTTCCCGCATCACAGAGAAAAGATTTAACTCCGATCTATAACTTTAACGGTGATATTCTCGATGAAGCGGACAAAAAAAATGAAAAATCTCACAAGAAATGGGATGAGCTAAAGCTCAACATGCAAAGGAAAAAGATATGACACTCTACAAACAGACAGCCTTATTGTTATCACTATTTTTGCTTACCATACTTACAACCGTCTTGGTACTAAACTTTCAAAGTGTAAACAGGGGCGTTGAAGAGAGGCTCTATGAAGATGCCAAAAATACGGCAACCTCGCTAAGTCTTTCACTTGGCGGTGCAAACGGTGACCTCTCCATGATGTCTACTATGATAAACGCAAATTTTGACAGCGGAAACTACCGTAAAATAACCCTTGTTGATGTTGAGAACAATCCGCTTTATGAAAGAGTGATTGAGAGTGATATAGTTGTTGTTCCAAGGTGGTTTACAAAGCTGGTATCACTTAGGGCGCCCGTTGCGTTTGCAAACGTATCAGCCGGCTGGAGTCAAGTTGGAATTCTGCACATTCAAAGCGATTCTACATACGCGTACAAGCAGCTCTACTCGATTTTAATGGATCTTCTCATCTCTTTTGCCATTATTGCCGCTCTCTCTCTTACTGTTCTCAACCTTCTACTGCATGCTATTCTTAGACCTTTAAAAGAGGTACAAAAACAGGCGACGGCAATTACCAAAAACGAGTTTATAATTCAGGAGAACATCCCTTACACCAAAGAACTCTCTGATGTCGTTCTTGGAATGAACAATATGGTTTCAAAAGTAAAAGCGATGTTTGACAAAGGAAACGAGGAGCTAAAAGCACACAAAGAGCTTGAGTACACGGACGAAAATACCCAGCTTAGAAATCGAAAATATCTTATAGACAGACTTCCGGCATATCTCAAAGTTGACGCCTCTTATGAGAGTGGTGTGAATATGATTGTAGCCTTTAACGGGATAAATGAAGCCAACGAGAGAATAGGACACCAACAGGTAGACAAACTATTTGTAGCCATTGCAGAGATCTTTAGAAAAAGCACAAGAGATATAAATGAATCCATCGTTGCAAGAATTAACGGTACAGAATTTTCTATTTTTCTGCCCGGCTACACTGGAAGCGATGCCATCGGGCTTGCAAAAAGCATACAAAAAAGCTGTTTTAATGCGATAGACTCGGCAGGGCTTAACCAACATGAGACTTTTGTATGTATAGGAATATATGAGTACAATCATAAAAATAGTATCTCCGAACTCTTTTCACGCTCAGACAATGCATTGGCGCAAGCAAAATTCAATCATGAACATATACATCTAGAAAAAACAGACACCGCTGTCGAAGTAATGGGTAAAGTAGCTTGGAAGCTTCTTATTAACAAAGCTATAGAGAAGAGTAGATTCAGCTTTGTTTCGTGGGCAGTAGTAGATATAAAAAATATGAAAACAGTTCATCATGTCCTAAGCATAAATCTAATTTTAGATAAAAATAGCTCTTACAGCTATGCCCAATTTATGGCACCTGCTATCCAGTCTGGGCTTAGCTGCGATATTTACAAAAAGATAGTGACTATGCTTTTTAACGACTCAGTCTCTCTTCTTGGTGCTTCAACTTATTCACTTAGACTCCCGCAAGAGTACCTACAAAAGCAAGAGACCTACCATGACATAAGTGAGCTTCTGCGGGCAAATGCCTCGATGCTTGCGTTTAAACTTATCATTGAGCTCCCAGACAGATTAGTACGCCAAGATTCTAAAAATATTAGAGAGTATATAGAGCTCTTTAGAAGATATAGCATTGATATAGGTATCTTCGAATTTATCGGCGAGAGCGAAGATTACCAATATCTAAAAGAGCTAAGACCTTCATACATAAAAGCACAGAGTAGCTACTTCTTGACACAGAGTGATCAGTCAATCTCAGCACTCAGGTTAATCACCGACAGTATAGGCATCTCGCTGATTGCGGTAGGTGTGAGCGATATGGAGACACTTGAGATGTTAAGAGAGAAGGGAATTTCTATAGTACAGGGAAAAGTTACGGAGACTCTTGAGTTAGATTAAAGCTAAAGCCCTCTCGAGTTCAATCCCTTTGCTATCGCCTCGTTTATCTCCTGCTTGTACTCAGGATTTAGCTTCTCAAGCTCTCTATCAAACGTTATAATCATATCTTTGTTTGCATTTGGGTGTCGGCATATTGTAAATAAGATATCTATATATATGTCAAAATCGGGATGAGGTCTAAGTCCGAGCTTCTTATGAACCTGGCCGTGATGTTTTATAACAAGCTCAAGGGCTTCTGAAAGAGTACCTGCATTGGATCTTTTATTTTTTATAATATTAACTAGATGCAGCAGATCAGTATTTGCAGAAGAGCTCTCATCCTTGGAGTATTTGCTTCTCTCCGACTCAAAATTGCTCTTTTGTTCACTTTTTATCTTACTTTTTGGCTGTAAAAAAAGTAAAAATATTAAAAAAGCCAAAATTACAATCAGTCCGATAATAGCTTTTATAATAAACTCTGTTTCCACTCATTACTACTTTTTCCTATATTGTATCTTACCAAGAGTAAAGAAACATATATATCGGTATAAATTTATAAATATTTTTTGTGAAGCATAAGAATAAATCAAGCTTGATTTATAAAAGAGGTGGTGGACAGCTAGGGATTCGAACCCTAGATAGGTTGCCCTATACACGCGTTCCAGGCGTGCGCCTTCGACCACTCGGCCAGCTGTCCGTAAAAGAAGTGCAATTTTACCTTCAAAAGCCTTAAGGATAGCTCTAGAGCAGTGTCGTTTTAGAGTGAAAAATCGCTATAGTCGTACTTTTGTAAATCTATGTAATATTTTTTATCTATTTCAATAACCCTTGGATCATCCTGCGCTCTTGTTTTAAACGCTTCTTTTATCTCTTTCCTCTTTTTTTTGGAGAAATCTTTGCTTTTGAGGTATTTATTGAGAGCAACAAGTCTTTTCTCCTGTGCCGAATCCTCTTTTTGGATATCTTCTATCTCTACTTCAAGTGGTTCTTCGGGAGCATTTAAAATGAATTTTGAAGAGATGGCATTTATGATGTTTTTTAGCTGTTCATCCTTCTCTTTATAAATCTGCTCGATTTTTTTTCTCTCTTCTATAAGCATCTGCTCTTTTTGGTCTCTTAAGCTTCTTGTTTCACTCTCAAGAGTCTCCACTTTTTGTTGGAGTTTTGCATTC
>NZ_JAVVFL010000044.1:0-12324 GCF_032250635.1 Sulfurimonas sp. | reverse complement strand
TTTTTTTGAAACTTCAAAAGATAAGAAATCGTATCTGGTTTTAATGCATCCATTTGATATTGAAGAGCTAAG
Organism: Sulfurimonas sp.; assembly: GCF_032250635.1. GTDB lineage: Bacteria > Campylobacterota > Campylobacteria > Campylobacterales > Sulfurimonadaceae > Sulfurimonas. Next base: position 12,252 of record NZ_JAVVFL010000044.1, on the reverse strand, counting down.
CTACATCAAGATTACAAAAGACATAACACCCACAAGAGCGCTTATTGACAAAATTCTTCACTATATTTTCATTATAAATATAGCCGGTTTCTTACTGGTTATAATTTATGCAATTGCTTTATCTAAAATGCTAGTCACACCTATTAAGACACTAAGCAACAAGCTCTCAAATATGAACGAGCATCTTCTACGCCCAATAAAAACCGAAGAGCTTCCTGAGGAGTTTGAACCTCTTGGTGAAACAATCAATCACCTAATCTCAAGAATTCAAAACTTTGTAAAGTACCAAAAAGAGCTATTTATAGGGACTGCGCATGAGTTAAAAACTCCTCTTGCGGTAATAAAGCTGAAAAACCAAGTGACATTAATTAAAAAACGCTCTATTGAAGAGTACGTAGATGCCATAAAAGTAACAAATAAGACGGTTGATGAGATGAATGTCATCGTCTCAAATATACTCAATATCGGCAGACAAGAGGGGGCTCAACTAGAAAAACCTCAAGAAGTTGATGTAATTGAGCTTTTAAAGCAAAAAGCTGACGACTTTAAGTTGTTAGCAGCCAATGAGGGCAAAACACTCCACATGTACTTTGAACCCAACGGTTTTATGGCACTGCTCCAGGTAAGTCTTCTTAACCAAATCGTGCAAAACTTTTTACAAAATGCTCTGAAATTTACTCCAAAAAACAGGAGCGTTATTTTAAGGAGCTCGCTAAACGATTATGGGCTACTTATTGAAGTAATTGACGAAGGGTGTGGAATAGATGAGAGTTCGGATCTTTTTGCACCGTTTAAAAGAGAAGGCAGCAAGTCGGGCGTGGGTCTAGGACTCTTTTTGGCAAAAAGTGGTGCAGATGCACTGGGAGCTAAGATAAGCATTAAAAACAGAACTGATGGCGTAACCGGAACGGTAGCAACTCTCAACCTTAGTTCAAAACTCTCTTGTATTCTTCCAGCCAAGTAAATAATAACAAAATTTAAAAAATAATAAAGCTTTATTCTGCTATAAATCGGGCACATAAAATTATGTATTTTACATATATTTAAAACTAGAAGGTATTTTGATGGCTTTATTAATAAATGATGAGTGTATTGCGTGTGATGCTTGCCGCGAAGAGTGCCCTACTATGGCTATTGAAGAGGGTGATCCTATCTACTTTATCGATCCTGATCGTTGCACCGAATGCGTTAGCGTTTATGACGAACCTGCATGTATATCCGTATGTCCGGTTGACTGCATTATTCCAGATAAAGACAACGTAGAATCCATTGCAGAGCTTCAGTTTAAATATAAAAATATTCTAGCAGAAGAGTAGAGGTTTGGCGAAACGCGTAGCAGTCATAGATATAGGTTCTAACTCGGTTAGAATGGTTATTTATGAGAAGACATCGCGTTTTGCTTTTCATATACTTCATGAGGCAAAAAGCAGAGTGAGAATCTCTGAAAATGCCTATCAAAACAGCGGAAATCTTCAAGAAATTCCGATGCAAAGAGCTTTTGATGCTCTTAGAGACTTTTTATCTATCATCTCATCTTTTAAAGCTAGAAAAACGCTCTGTATTGCAACCTCCGCACTTAGAGATGCCCCCAATAAGAAAGATTTCATTAACAGAGTCAGAAACTCCCTTGGTCTAAATATCAAGGTTATAGACGGGCAAAGAGAAGCCTACCTTGGGGCTGTTGCATGCATCAATCTTTTACCGCGACAAAGAAATGCACTAAGCATCGATATAGGCGGCGGTTCAACAGAGTTCTCGCTTATAGATGAGCAGAAAATAAACTCAAATATCTCTGTAGATTTAGGAACAGTCAGGTTAAAAGAGCTTTTTTTTGACAAAGGGGACATCGACGGTGCAAAAATCTACATCGACTCTCAGCTAAAACAGTTAGATGCAACGAATATATCTACAGTTATCGGCATAGGCGGAACATTTAGAGCAATATCCAATGCAATCCTCACTAAAAGCGGCTACCCGATAGACAAACTTCATGCTTATGAGCCAAATTACGACGAATTTCAAACACTGTTAAAAAAGATAATCAACTCAGACGAGGATGAGCTCAAAAATCTTGGTATAAAAAGCAGCAGATTTGACGTTATTAAACCGGGGGCGCTTATTCTCTTGAGAGTCTTAGAGAAATTCAAGATAGAAAAACTTGTAACAAGCGGCGCTGGCGTAAGAGAAGGTATTTTTTTAACAGATCTGCTTAGAAGCTCAAACGATAGATTTCCGGCAAACTACAACAGCTCTGTGAGGTATATACTCGATGCTCACGTTGATAATCTTTCTTATGCGAATCAGCTCTGCAAAGTCTCTAAAATGCTTTTTGATCTCATGCATAAAGAGTTGAAGATAGAAGAAAAATACCGCCACGAGTTGGCAATTGCCGCAAAACTGTGTATGAGCGGAAATAATATCCACTACTACTCACACAACAAAAACAGCTACAACCTCATAAAAGATGCTCTAGAGTTTGGCTTTACTCATGAACAGATAATTTTAATCGCAACTCTAACAAGATATGCAAAAAGAAAACTCCCCTCACAATCTCATATACAAAAGTTTAAAAATCTTCTTCCTGATTCAGAGCAGCTAGAAGAGCTAAGCTATCTACTCTCCTTAGCTGTAGCTCTTTTGAGTCACTACCCTCGAAATATTGATTTTACGCTTAGTTTTGAGGAGTTAAAACTTAAAGTTGAATCTAAAAATAGTCTCTATCTGGCAAAAGAGAGCGTCAATAAATTGGAGACGTTAACAAATAAAAGCATAGAAATCTCATTTTATACTTTATAATTTAAATTAAAGAACTGACCTCACGCACTTTAAATCTCGAAAAACTTGTTTTACTAAAGAAACATTTTCACTTCGTGAAAACCGCATTAGCTTGTTTTCGTAGCTTTTAGGTATGCTAACCAATGGCATACTCCATGGTAAGGGGGTTGCAAGGGACATTTGTCCCTGCCACTAAAACAGATGCGTTCGTTTTAGTGCGTAACATAAGCTAAAGAAGCAAAGATTCTAAAATCTCTGCCCCATCGTAAACTCAAAGACCGCAGTCTTGTCGCCCTCTTCTTCTCCTAGAGGTTTAGAGAACATCAGCTGAATCGGTCCAACAGGAGAGAACCACTCAAGTCCGGCACCAAAACCGCCGCGAGAGATATTATTTGACAAATATGGCTCAGCTCCTAACGAATCACCGGAAGCTCCTATGTATCCCCAGTCAAGATAGGTGACCAAACGCATTTTTGCTTTTGGAACAAGAGGAAAACTAAGCTCAAAACTATTTGATGCCGTAAGCTCACCGCCGATTCGTCTATCTTCGGTCTCAGCCGGGTCACTATCCTCTATTGTAGGAGCGAGCGAGTATGACTCATACCCTCTGACACTTCCTATACCGCCCATATAAAACCTCTCTGCAACAGGGAGGTAGCCAGTCTCTTTTACATAGTAAACTCTTGCTTTGTATCTTGCAATCACGTCAAACCCAAACCAATCTTCAAGCCCTTTGTATGCACTGAAGTTTGTTCTGCTTTTAAGAAAATCTGAATCTGCTCCAAGTCCTGCATACTCAAAACTTTGACTAAGCATAAAACCTTTTCTTGGAAGATAAAAGTCATCGGTATTATCAAACTTTGCACTTACCGTAACCGAACTTTTCGAATAATCTTCAAAAAAATACTCATCTATCCCACTCAGATTAGCATCTTCTTCTATTTCATAACTATTTGCAGAAAAGCCGTACCCTATATGCCCACTGATATATCTTGTAAATCTATGACCAACGCCAAGGGTTAATCCATCAGACATAACGGTATAGTCGTTATACTCATAATCACTGGTATAAAGAGAGAAATTACCGCTAAAGTCGCTATCGTTTAGTCTAGGGTTGGAGAGACTAAAAGAGTAGTTAGAGGTCAAAGATGAACGCTCAGCTTTTACGCCTACATTTATTCCAGAACCCCAAACGTTTCTATCATCAACAGCTACGCTAACAAGGAGTCCGCCGTAACTTCCATAACCACCGCCTAGTTGAATATTGCCCGTAGGAGCCTCTTTTACCTTAACCACTAAGTCCATAGTTTTATTGTCAACTCTTTTTTCTTCTATGGTATTTCCATCAAAAAAGCCAAGACGTCCAAGAGCATTTCTAGAGTCTGAAAGGTCTGTAAGCGAGTACATATCTCCCGGTCCAAGGTAGAGCTCTCTTCTTATGATTCTGTCAAGTGTTCTGTTGTTTCCAGAGATTATTACGTTTCTTATTTTGACCCTCTCTCCTGGCATGATCTTAAAGACAACTTCAACTTCCCTTTTCTCTTTATCTTTTTTCAAATCAGGAACTATCTGCACAAAAGCGTAACTTTGATCTGCAATAAGAGTCTTTATTCTCTGCGAATCATTACGGAATGTCTCAACGTTAAAAGGTTTGCCGACCTCCAGCTTTATAAGCTCTCTAATCTTCTCATCTTCTATGACATTTTTTTGCTGATCTATCGTAATAGCGCTAACGTTATATACCTCGCCCTCTTGCACTTGGTAGTTTATCTCTGCCGTATAGTTATCAAAATTTACTTTTGCAAACGGCTCTTTTACATCAATGTCCAAATAGCCGTGCTGCATATAGAGATCACGTATTCTAAGAGGATCGTAAGCTAGGTCATTAACGCGCATCTTACCGTCGTTTCTCCCCCAAAACCAGCCCATAAAATCTCTCTCTTTATTGGCTATCATTTCATCAAAATCATCACTATCAAGCCCAGATACTCCGCTATAGAGAAGCTCTTCAATAATAATCTCTTCACCTTCGTTGACCAAAAAAGTGATCTTATAACTTCCGTTTTCTAACAGCTCTTTTTGAATCTCCACGACACTGTCAATCTTCCCATCTTGACTTATCATCTCTATGATTCTTTTTTTTGCTGCTTCTATCTTTTTCTCATCATAAAGTGAGCCGACTTTTATCTGAATCACACTCTCTTTTATCTCGCTGTCATTCTCTTTCCAGCCCTTTAGTTCTATTTTTGATATAAGCGGCTTCTCTTTAAAGTGAAACGTTAAAACACCCTCTTTATCTATAGTTGTCCAGATATCTTCAAAATAACCCTGCTTATGATATGCCTTGATTGACTCATCAAGCATCTTCTCATCGACACTATCACCGACTTCAAACTTCAGCATTCGTAACGCTACGGACTCTGACATGTTGACCATGCCCTCATATTTAATAGATTTAATTGTATATGCAAAGGAGTTTACCGCCAGCAAGGTTAGAAAGAGTACTAAAAATTTTATCATTAAGTTTCCATCAGTTGTAAAATAAGAGGGGATTTTACCTTTTATGAGGTTAATATTAAGTAAACTCTGTATAATTTGAAAAATTAAAATAAAGAATTGAGATGAAAGTAGCGATAGTAGGACTGGGACTTATGGGCGGTTCTCTTGCCATAAGTTTAAAAAAACTTGATTTTATAAGCACGGTTGTCGGAAGTGACCACAATAAAATCCACCAACAAGAGGCAATGGAACTCGGATTAGTTGATAAAATAATAGAGTTTGAGGAAGCAAAAAACTATGATGTGGTTTTTTTGGCTATCCCCGTTGATGGAATAATATCTGCGCTTAACAATTTAACAGATGTAAAAAAAGATACGACGATTATAGACCTTGGAAGTACAAAAGCAAAAATCATCGCCTCTGTGCCGCCGAGCATTAGAGAAAATTTTGTAGCTGCCCACCCGATGACGGGAACGGAGAATTTCGGTCCAACTGCTGCAGTTGAGAATCTATACAAAGAAAAAGCGGTAGTTTTATGTAATCTCGAGCATAGCGGAGAGGCTCAGGCAGAAATTGCCAAAAAAATATTTAGTGCGCTTGAGATGAAAAAGTACTTTATGTCGGCAAAGAGTCATGACCGCCATGCAGCACTTATCTCTCATATGCCACATGCCATCTCCTATTCCCTGGCAAACACCGTTATGAATCAAGAGAACAAGCACAACGTTTTAGCTCTTGCTGCGGGTGGTTTTCGCTCTATGAGTCGTTTGGCAAAGAGTTCTGCAAATATGTGGGAAGATATTTTTAGACAAAACAGAGAAAATCTGCTCGAAGCGATAACGCTCTTTGAAAATGAGTTAAGCATTTTAAAAGGGCATATAGAAAATGAGGATTGGGAAGAGGTTCATAAAAATATAGAAGCCGGAAACAGGCTTCATGATATTTTAGATTAATTTATCCCATACTTTTTTAAGAGCTCTTTGAGGGCTTTTTTATCTATCTCTATCTTCTGATGGGAGTAGATATTCTTCTCCAGTATCTCTACTATCTCACAAACATCTTTATCATCTTTAAAAGGCAATAGTTTTGTTAAAAGAATCTTTGGATCTTTTATGGAGCCTTCTTTTGACTTTTTTGCAGAACTAAAATAGGGTTTATAGAGCATACCAACAACACCCACCACTACTCCGCCGATGAAAATAAAGACAAGAGTAAGAATGTCATGCTCTTTGCTAGGCGCGTAGTGTTCTTCATGCGCCGAAGCAGCCTCCTCTTTTTTAACCACTAACTCCTCTTTTACCTGCTCATTTATGACATCAATTTTTATCTCTTTTGTAGAAACTTCTTTTGTCTCTTTTGTCTCATGGTCAAAATAGCGCAGCGAAAAGGATGGTATCGTAAAGTCTCTATCTGCTACAAAAGCTATCTTTTGGGTGAGCTTATTGCCCTCTATAACAATTTTTTCATCAAATACGGCAACATCATCCATCTCTGGCTTAAAACTTTTTATATCCTCTAAATTTCCCTCACCACTCACGTTTATCGTGATATTTACCGCCTCATTTGCTTTGATCTGACTCTTCTCAACTATCGCTTCTATGGCAAAATCTCCGACCAAACTAACACCTGATGGAAGCGGTTTTACATCAAAACTCAACTCGTTTGAAAAATAGGTTTTCCACTTAACTGTAGGAATCCAATCTCCCCAACTGCTCGCTCTTGAGCCTCTTGAGGCTATTCTCATCTGGGCTTGTGGGATTTTAAGCTCACCTGCCCTTTGTGGTGCTAAAGAGTAGACTATCTCCGTGATTGTATATTTTGAATCCTGATACCTCTTTGGCTGCGATTCGCTTTTTATCCAAAACCCTTTTAGCTCAGGCGGAGTAAACTGACTGTCAACCGCCTCAGCATCGCTTCTTTGCTTAAAAGTGAGCGTCAAGTCAAACGCTTCTCCTACAAAAAGCTCTTTTTTGCTACTCTCCAACTTTAAAACAAAATCCAAATCTTTTGCCACACTTGCCGGAACGACCTTTACCTCAACGCTGTTGCTGGACTCCGTTTTGCCGTCAACCTCAGCCTCAACCGGACTGATTACACAGCTTTTTTGAGGAACAAATCTATAGCTTAGCGTGTAGTTTTTATTTATTGCTCCGTTTGTTATCTGCATATTTGTCTGAGAACTTGTCGATATTACGTCGCTATCGCATAACCTGCGTATGTTTGGTCTTGTTATATCCTCTCCTGAGATAGTAAGCGAATATGTGACCATCTCGCCTAGCTCCACCTCTTTTGGGCTTACATTTGCCTCAATCTGCGCGTATGCCGTATTTAAAAACAGCAGTAGTAAAAATAGTAATTTAGTTATAGTTCTCATCGTTTGCCTTTGTTCTTACCATGGTTTCTCATCCGAATTTTTTTGGGTTGTCTCTTCATCATTTAGTCTATAAAGAAATGTAGCATTGCCTGAGTTTAGCTGCTTTATCCACTTCATCTGCTCTTCATCGCTCATTATCTCATTTTGCATCTCTGCTGAGCCAGATGAGCCATTTTCATCATTTTTTTCGCCCTCTTTCATATCTTGGGCTTTACTCTTTTGCTCTGTTTTGTTGTCATCACTCTCTTTTGCTTCAGACTCTTTCTCATTTGAATCCTCTTTTTTCTCTCCACTCTCTTCTTTTTTTGAGTCCTCTTTTTTATCGCCCTTCTCATCTTTTTTAGAACTATCTTTATCGCCGCTCTTATCATCTTTTGAGTTCTGCTCTTTGTCGCTTTGTTCTTGCTTCTCTTGCTTGTCATCACCCTCTTTTGAGTCGCTTTTCTGTTTTTCTAAACGTTTTTTGACCTCTTCTAAATTCTCTTTTGTCTCTATGTCGTCCAAAATCTCCAAAGAGCTCTCGTAGGCTTCAGCAGCCTTTTGCAGATCTCCCTCTTTTGCATAGGCATTTCCAAGATTAGAGAACTTCTTCGCACTCAAATCTTCGCTCTCAAATACCGCTTTTTTGTATGCTTCTATCGCCTCTTGATACTTTTTATCTTTATAGTAGGCATTTGCCGCATTGTAGTAGCTTTGTGGATTTTGAGAGTTTTGTGCATGTTCATCGTAGAGCTTTGCCGCCTCAGAGTAACTGCCGCTCTCATAAGCCTCTTTCGCCTTTTTTAAATCCATAAAATCCAAGATTTCCGCTTCTGCCTGTGGCACATTAAAAAGAGCAAAAGATAAAATAAACACAGCTGCTCCTTTTTTTATTTTGCCAAGCGAGCTTGTCGCGATGAGCAGAAGAAAGAGTGCCGCTGCAAGCGGATAGTAAAAGAGGGGTTTATGTTTTTGAACCTCTTCGCTTTTGAGCTCCCGCTCTTCACTTATTTTAGTTATCTCTTTAAACATCCTCTTTATATCATCCGAGGACGTCGAACTTTGTATATAGACTCCGCCTGTTTTTGTAGCCAAATCTGCAATATTTTCATTAAGCTTTGAGATAATTATTTCGCCTTTGTATTTTACAAGGGTTCCATCTTCAAGCTTTATTGGTGAGCCTTTTTTTGTAGCAACACCGAGTACAAAAACAACAATATTATCTTTTTTTGCCGCTTCAATCTCATCTGAAAAATCATCTTTATCTCCGCCGTCGCTTAAGAGAAGAAGATACTTTTTACCATTATTTTTTTGAGTTTTACTTACAACATTCAAAACAGACAAGAAGTCGGTTCCCTTCTCTGTAATCGATGACGTATCAAGCTTGCGAAGTAAAAACGCCACTGCAGCGGTGTCAAAACTAAGAGGGGAGACAAGATAGGAGTTTTTTGCAAACGCGACTATGCCTATGCGCTCATTCGGCGCTTCCTCCAAAAGAGTCAATACCTTTTGTTTTGCGGCTTCGAGTCTGCTTGGATAGATGTCGGGCGCCAACATGGAGTCTGAAATATCAAAAGCAATCATAATGTCCGCGCTTTTTGCTTTTATCTCAACTGTGCCCTCTTTTATGGCAGGCTCGGCGAGCGCTACTATTATCAAAAATCCCACAAGAAAAAAGAGCGCGTTTCTTGCTTTGAGAGTCAAAGAGTTTGTACTTGCACGGAGCCTATCCATCACATCTGGAGCAAAAAATGTTGCAAACTGCTCTTTTTGAGTAAGCAGAAGTCCAAAGAGGATAAAGAGCGGAGGCAGCATGTAGTAGAGAAATTCAGGGTGTAAAAATGTCATGCATAACCCCTCTTGTTTCTAAGATAGATGTAGAGCATGAGTGAGAGAAGCGAGAGAAAAAGAGGAAATTGATAGTAGTACTTTGTGTTTGTAAAACTCTCGCCCCTTATCTCAGACTTCTCAAGTTTATCTATTATCTTATAAACCTCTTTTAGCTCATTTGCGTTTGAAGCGCCAAATGCCGCCCCTCCGCTCTCGTTTGCAATACGAAGCAGCACATCTTGATTGTACTCATGCGGCATTCCTATACCTATGGGGTAAACCTTTACGCCCTCTTTTTTTGCCATATCAAGTGCCACGTCAAGCGGGATTTTGTCGATTTGGGGCGTGGAGTGACCGTCTGTAAGCAAAATTGCTATCTTTGTCTTTGAATCTCCCATCTTCAGGAGGTTTACGCCCTGCGCCAGAGATGTATGAAGCGCCGTATATTTTCCCGCCATTCCGATTGAGAGCTGTGAGAGAATTTTGTTTAAGATATCCGCATCATACGTTGGGGGCGAAGCAATAAAAGAGTATGCGCCAAATACAACCAGACCTATATTGTCGTTTTGCCTCTCTTTTATAAATTCGCCGACAATCTCTTTTACAACGTCAAACCTTGTAAAATATGGGTTTTTGGCATCAAACCCCTCCGCCTGCATAGACTCCGAAGCATCCAAAATCAGAGCTATCTCATACCCCTCTTTTGGTTCAAGTTCATAAGGCTCATCTTTTACGGGCGACATGAGAGAGAGTATCATCATAACGACTCCGAACCACTTTAAAAAGAGTAGTGTTTTTGATGCCGAGACACTACGGTTTAAAAAGTCGTGAGTATGTGGAAAATAGATGGATGGAAGTTTCATCTTGCAAAGAAGAGAGCAGAGAAGAAAAAGAAGGAGAAGAGATGCTATTTGTGGAAATTCAAAATAGACTCCATCAAACATCGATCATCTCCTTGTAAAGCTCTATGTAGCCCAGAGTCTCTCTGCTAAACTCATTCACATCTTTTTTGTACTTATACTCTTCAAGACGGTTTGTGAGGTTTTCATACATCTCTTGATGTCTTGGGCTGTCATCTTTAAACGTAGCGCCCAAAGAGCTAATGAGGTATGCGCTCTCTTTGGTCTTTTTTAAATCAAGCGAATTTAGAAGTCTGAAGTGCTCTTTGCGCAGATTAAAAGCATTGCGCTTTTGAAAATATTTGTAGATAAGATAGCCCAAAGCGATAATTAAAAGAGCCGCAATAGAAGCAATACCTAAAAAGTAATAGAGCGAATACTCCTGCACCTCAACAATAGGCTTTATATCATGAAGCGGGATATCGTAACTTTGTTCTTGTGCCATTATCTGCCCTCAAAAAGTCTGCGAAGCTTCACGCCTGCAATAGAGTCGGTATATACTTTTGTAAATCGTATGCCGTCACGTCTTAGCCTATCAAAGAGTCTGTGGTCATGTGCGGCAACCTTTTGGCTATATAATCTTACACTTGAAGCGTTAAAATCGCCCTCTAAAACCGCTCCGCTCTCGGGGTCGATGAGCGATGCAAAACCCATCTCGGGCGGATGCTCTTCGAGATGGTCTCTCACTATAACAGAGAGCACCTCATGTTTTCTTGCCAGAAGTCTGAAGTCTGGTATCTCAAAGTAATCGCCGATAATCAGGATGAGCGATTTTCTCTTAAGCCTTTTAAAGAGCGTATCGGCAATAACTTTGAAATCAACCTTTTTGTTTATGGCGTCAAACTCTAAGATGTCTTGGACATTTTTTTGGATTTGATGCAGTTTTTTACTCGGTTTTGCGTGCGAGACCATCTCATCGGTAAAGATGTAAGAACTTAGCAGATCACCGTTTTTAAGCGTTGAGAAACCCAAAAGAGCGGCAACTTCGGCGATGGCTTCTTGTTTAAATCTTTTAGAGCCAAAATGCACGCTTCCGTTTAATACAGATACCACTACTACACTAAGCTCTCTCTCTTCGCGAAATATCTTGATAAAGGGTTTTTGCATCTTAGCAGTGATATTCCAGTCGATATGACGGATATCATCACCGGGCATGTACTCTCTTAGCTCAATAAAGTCATACCCCTCACCCTGAAAAATAGATGGGTTGTTTCCGACCATTTCGCTAAAAACCTGACGTCTTGCGCGAACCAATATCTTTTGCAGTTTACTCATAGTTTATATCAAATCTACGGTATTGCTACGGCTTGAAGCACTTTTTCTATAATCTCATCGGTCGTAACTCCCTCAGCTTCAGCCTCGTATGTTAAAACAATACGGTGACGCATAAGCTCTTTTGCGATATAAGCAATATCAACAGGTGTTACAAAATCTTTGCCTCTCATAAATGCCATAGCTTTTACGGCTTTAAACATATCTATGCTTACACGCGGCGATGCTCCAAACTGGATGAAATCTTTTATCTCATCAAGTCCGTACTCGTGAGGATTTCTTGTCGCATTGACCAGCTCAATCATATACTCTTCAACCTGCTCGTCTACATGTACGTTTTTTACAGCAACTTTTAACGCATCCAAATCTTCATGTGTTATAACACTCTCTATAGACTCAAAATTGCCGCTTGAGATACGTCTGGCAATCTCAAGCTCTTCATCTTTTGTGTTGTAATCTACGATGAGCTTGAGCATAAATCTATCAAGCTGCGCTTCTGGAAGCTGGTAAACACCCTCCTGCTCTACAGGATTTTGTGTAGCCATAACAAAAAATGGAGGTTCTAACTTAAATGTAGTATCGCCCAATGTTACCTGCTTCTCCTGCATAACTTCAAGCAGAGCA
>NZ_JAVVFL010000255.1:0-2127 GCF_032250635.1 Sulfurimonas sp. | reverse complement strand
TTTTATTCACGGTCTGAGAATGGACACTATAACCGCATCTGTATTTTTGCTGATTCCTATGATGCTTCTTACATTAAGTCCAAGCAGATTAAAACATTTTGTAAATAAATTTCTCAAATACTATTTTTTAGCCGTGCTTGCAATTGCAATATATATAGAAAATGCTACTTTTCCGTTCATAGCCCAGTATGACGTACGACCAAACTACCTTTTTGTAGAGTACCTTGTCTATCCAAAAGAAGTGTTTGCAATGATATTTGCCGACTACAAGCCTGAGCTGTTTATAGCTTTTACCATGATAAGTGCTTTTATCTATCTCTACCTTAAATATGCCAAAGAGAGTGTCACAGAACTGTTTGACACAAGTTATAAAAAACGTCTTATTCTGTTTTTACCGCTATTTCTACTGCTCTTTATCGGAGCGCGCTCATCATTTGGTCATAGACCTGCCAACACATCCGATGCAATGTACACAACTAACAGAATGGTCAACGAGATAACAAAAAATTCTATTTACAGTATTGTTTACGCTGCATATATCAACAACAGACACGGAAGCGGAGAGATACAAAAACGATACGGAAAAATGGATATCAAAGAGGCTCTATCTAGAGTTCAAAACAGACTAAATATCCAAAGCACAGATGCCGACTCTCCATTCTCAAGGAGCGAAGAGAGCCACTTTAAAACCACAAAGCCAAAAAATCTAGTTATCTTTGTTCAAGAGAGTTTAGGCTACCAGTTCGTTGAGGCAACGGGAGGTGAAAAAGGAATTACGCCGAACCTTAACAGACTGAGCAAAGAGGGAATTTTATTTAAAGATTTATACTCAAACGGTACCAGAAGTATTAGGGGCTTAGCCGGAAATTCTGCGGGAAATCTCGCAGTTCCAGGGGAAGGAATACTAAAGAGAACTAAATCTCAAAGTGACTTTTTTACTATTGCAACTGCTCTAGAGCCATTTGGTTATCATACAACTTTTATATATGGAGGAGAGAGCAGATTTGACAATATGCGAAGCTGGTTTATCGGCAACGGCTTTGATGAGATTATTGACCAGCCATGCTTCGTAGATCCGACTTTTACCGCTCCATGGGGAGTCTGTGATGGAGATTTGGTTGAGAGAGCAAACGAAGAGTTTAAAAAGATGCATACCAAAAATCAGAAATTTGCCACTGTTATGTTTTCACAGTCAAACCACTCTCCGTTTGAGTACCCATATGAAAAAATTGATTTAATCGATGGAGTTGCTCAAAACAGCGTGAAAAATGCCGTCAAGTACGCAGATTACGCTATCGGAAAACTGTTTGAACTTGCCAAAAAAGAGGAGTACTACAAAGATACTGTTTTTGTGGTAGTTGCAGACCATAATGTCAGGGTTTACGGCGATGACATGATTCCTGTTGATATGTTCCATATTCCGGCAATTATCTTAGGCTCAGACATCAAGCCGATGACCTACGATAAAATTGCCACACAACCAGATGTACTGGCAACAGCATTGGATTTGCTTGGACTTGATCTGAAATATCCTATTATGGGACACTCTATTTTTAGTGATAAAAAACAAAATATTTCACTGATGGAGTTTCACGGTTCCTACGCTCTTCGTGTGGATGACAAAGTTTCAATTATTAGCCCAAACAAAGAATCAGTTACATTTTCTTATAAAGAACCGGATACATATTTGGACAAAAAAAATCATCTAATCCCTGCCGAGCATGACGTGGAGCTAGAAAAAGATGCGCTGGCTTTTGTCTTAACTTTAGACCATCTGTACGATAAAAAATTGTATAGATAAGAGGAACTGCCTTGTTTAAAAATATTACACAAATCAGACTCATAGTATTTACGGCACTTTTTTTTGTGCTGTTTGACAATGTGGCTTTCTTTCAAAATGTGGCAGATGTCTATTCTATTAGCGGATTTAAAAATATCGCTTTTACATTATCTCTTGGTCTTATTTTATTTGCTTTTACTGTTTTGCTATTTACACTGCTAAGTTCAAAATATACAACCAAACCGCTTCTCATTACAGCTGTCATAATTTCATCACTTACAAACTACTTTATGAACACTTATCATGTCGTTATAGACGACAGCATGATAAGAAACGCAATGCAGACA
>NZ_JAVVFL010000043.1:0-12418 GCF_032250635.1 Sulfurimonas sp. | reverse complement strand
AAATGCTGTCGTACTGGATGAGAAAAAGGTTCTAAATCCTGAGGGACTTAGGTTTCCTGATGAGTTTGTAAGACATAAAATACTCGATGCAATAGGCGACATGGCACTAATCGGCATGAACTTTGTAGGCAATTATGAGGCAATGGCAGGCAGTCATGACCTCAATCACAAGCTGACCCTCGAACTTCTAAAAGATGCGCAAAACTATGAAGTCATTGAGCTTGTAGGCGAAAAAACACTGGAGCTTGAAAAAGCGTATGCGTAAGAGTGTTGATTTAGTTTTTATAACACTATCTTCTCCTATACAAATCGGAATATATGAAGACGCAGAGCTTATAAGAACAGTTCTAAGCCATGAAAAAAGCTCTGAAGTTTTGCCTACTATTTTTAAAAATTTATCTATAGAGTACAACATAAAAGGACTCTATTATGCGAATGGACCCGGCAGTTTTATGGCTATAAAAATTGCATATATTTTTTTAAAATCTATGAGTGTACTAAAAAATATACCTCTTTTTGCAACAGATGCATTTTATTTCAATAAAAACGAACCAATCAAAGCGATTGGAAAGCTATATTTTGTTAAAATTTCATCAGAAATAAAAACTCAAAAATTAGAAATGGCACCGGAGGCGAATTTTATGCTTCCAAATGTGCTTGAGTATAACGAGTTTAGTACAGCTGCATCCCCTCTTTACGCTATAGGGGCAGTTGGATAGGAAAAAAGTGACAGTAAGTGTACCGGCAACAAGCGCGAACCTCGGACCTGGATTTGACTCTTTGGGTTTAGCAGTCAATTTACGAAACGTGGTTGAGTTTCATCCATCAAAATTTTTTAGTGTCAGTATAAAAGGCGAGGGTGAAAATAATCCTAAGCTAAAAGGCAACAACCTGTTTGTAAGTATCTTCAATGAACACTACAACAGACTTACCAAAAAGCGTCAAAGCTTTAAATTTACGTTTTACAATCAGATACCTATGTCAAGAGGTCTTGGCAGCTCTTCGGCAGTAATTGTGAGTGCGATTGCAAGTGCACATGAAGCAGCGGGAATAAACGTCTCAAAAAGAAGAATACTCAATCATGCTTTAGTTTATGAGTCCCATCCGGACAATATTACTCCGGCGGTTATGGGTGGTTTTAATGCCGCAACTGTGGAGAAGGGGAAAGTCTTTTCGCAAAAAAAGCATCTCCCAGATTATATAAAGGCGGTTGTGGTCATTCCAAATAAACAGATGAATACTGCAAGGGCAAGAATGCTACTTCCAAAATCATACTCTAAAGAGAACGCTATCTATAATCTATCCCATACGGCGCTTAGCGTTGCCGCCTTTTTTAATGAGGATTGGGAGATTTTAAAGCTTGCTTCTCAGGACAGGTTTCATCAAAAAGCAAGAATGAAAACTTTACCGGAACTCTTTGGTGTCCAAAAAATAGCCTATGAGAGCGGTGCGCTAATGAGTACTCTCTCGGGTAGCGGCTCAACATTTTTTTCGATGGTATACGATGAAGATTCCGTTGCGATTGCTAATAAGCTGAGTCAAAAATTTCCAGAATTTGTTGTAAAGATACTGGATTTTGATAATGATGGACTTATTGTAGAAAAATAGGTTAGTTTATATCTTCTTACTAAATCAAGGAACTTTTGGATATAATGGCGAAAAAATTTACCCAACCTCTTAGGATGTGTATCTCTTGTAGGCAAAGAGATGCACAGACTAATCTTATAAGACTTCAGTGCATAGATTCACAACTTAGTCTTTTTAGAGGGAGCGGCAGAAGTTTTTATATATGCAAAATTTGTCTTGAAGATAACAAGAAAGTATTAAAAGCGCTGATGCGGCAATGCAAGAGCGGTGATAGAGACAAACTTGCCAAAACACTAAAGGAGATCATCACTGATGACAGAAAAAGTTAGAGTACATGAAGTTGCAAAAGAGCTAGGGATAACTTCAAAAGATGTTGTTAAAAAGGCCTCAGATATGGGTCTTGACGTAAAGTCGGCAAATAGCTCGGTTACCATGCAAGAAGCAGAAAGTTTAATGAACTATATTATGAGCGGCGAGCATGCAGAAGCACCAAAACTAGAAACTGATACAGCTGTTAAAACAACCAGTGATACTCAAAAAAAAGAAGAAGCTCCTCAGGAAGATACTCCAAAATCTGAAGATAAAAAACCTGATGCCAAACAGGATGAAAGCGCTAAAAAGGAAGTCACTGCAAAAAAAGATGAGACTACTCACAAAAAAGCAGAGACAAAAGAGGAAAACTTAGAAATAGAAGCTAGCGATAAGACTCAAAAAGAATCTCAAAGCCCTATAGCTGCAGAAGAGCCTAAGAAGATGCAGATTAAAAAATCAGGTCTTACAATCGTTAAAAAGAGAAAACTGCCCCAAGAGATTGAAGAAACAGAGGCATTCGCTCAAACCTCAAGACAAAAAAATACAGTATCTACATATGGCAAAATGAGTGCAGATGTTTTAGAAGAGCTGGCAAAAAAGAAAAAAATAAAACAAGCTGCCGGAGCTAAAAAACAGGAACAGGGCATAAAAATTGATATTTTTGGCGGTTCACTAAGTGAAGTCTCTATGGATATGGACGATCAGGTTGTTCTGCTTGATTTAAACTCTACAGAGAGGCGTGAGATTGTGGAAGAGCCTAGAAAACCTAAGCCTCCAAAGCCTATTGGAAGAAATGCAAATAAAAAAGCTGCTCCTAGGGGTAGAAAAGTTTCTCGTGATAAGAGAAAAAAATATGCAAAAGATAAGCCGGAAGATTTAATAGTAACACATGTTGAAATACCTGAAGATATCCGTGTTTATGAATTTGCAGAGAAGATTAATCATACAATTTCTGATGTTATAAAAGTTCTCTTTAATCTTGGTTTGATGATGACTAAAAATGACTTTTTAGGAAGTGACGAGATTGAGATTTTATCTGAAGAGTTCGGCGTTGAAGTAACTATTGTAGATCCAAAAGATGCTTTTAACTACGAAGAAGATATGGCGCAAGATTCTGATGAAAACAATACAAAGAGACCTCCTGTAATTACAATCATGGGGCATGTTGACCACGGTAAAACTTCACTTCTAGATGCGATTAGAAAAGCAAAAGTCACACAGGATGAGGCAGGCGGTATCACGCAGCATATCGGTGCATATACGATTGAGCAAAATGGAGAGGCTATAACTTTTATAGATACTCCAGGTCACGCAGCGTTTTCTCAAATGCGTCAAAGAGGTACTGATGTTACGGATATTATCGTAATAGTTGTAGCGGCTGATGATGGTGTTAAGCCTCAAACAGAAGAGGTTATAAAACTGGCTAAAGAGTCCGGTGTACCTGTAATAGTCGCACTTAACAAGATGGACAAAGAGAGCGCAAACCCAGACATGGTAAAAGGTCAGATGGCAGAACGCGGTCTTAACCCTGCTGATTGGGGCGGAGATATAGAGTTTGTTCCGGTATCTGCAAAATCAGGAATGGGAATAGATGAACTTCTTGAAAATATTCTTCTAACCGCTGAAGTTTTAGAGCTAAAAGCAAATGAAAACGCTATGGCAAAAGCTGCCGTTGTTGAGTCATCACTTGAAAAAGGGCGTGGACCTGTTGCAACGGTAATTGTGCAAAATGGAACGCTCAGAGTCGGCGATTACGTTGTATGTGGTAGCTCATATGGGCGTGTTAAAGCTCTGATAGATGAAAATAAAAAACAGATTAAAGAGTTAAAGCCAAGTCATACGGCAGTAGTTGTCGGATTGAACGAGGTTCCATCTTCTGGTGAAGTTATGATGGCTATGGATAGCGATAAAGAGGCAAGAGAGTATGCTCAAAAACGTCACGAATATGATAGAAATAAAGAGCTTTCTCATAGTACTAAATCTACTTTAGAAGATATGACAAGTATGATTGCCGAGGGAAGATTGAAGTCTCTTAAAGTTGTTCTTAAAACAGATGTTCACGGTTCATTAGAGGCGATTAGAAGTTCACTAAACGAGCTTAGAAATGAGGAAGTTAAAATTAACATTATCTCATCTGGCGTTGGCGGAATTACTGAAAATGACGTTGAGCTTGTTGCAAACAGTGAAAACTGTGTATTGCTTGGATTTAATGTTCGTCCTACGGGAAGCGTTAAGGCACTTGCTAAACAGAAAAATGTCGAGATTAAGACATACTCGATTATTTACCAGCTTCTTGATGATATGACTGGAATGCTAACGGGCATGATGGCACCTAAGTTCTCGGAGATAAATACCGGGCAAGCAGAGGTTAGAAATACATTTAAAGCGCCAAAAGGCATGGTTGCGGGATGTGTTGTTGTTGAGGGTAAACTTATTCGCGGAGGACTTGTTCGTGTTATACGCGATGGAGTTGTTATACATGAGGGAGAACTTACATCTCTTAAGCGTTTCAAAGATGATGTTGAAGAGATAGGCAACGGTTATGAGTGTGGTGTTATGATCAAAGGTTATGATGATGTTATAGTCGGAGACGTAATCGAAACATTCAAAAAAATTGAGCAAAAAGTATCTCTGTGACAGAAGCTCAGATTAAACTAAAGAGAACGGAGTCGCTTCTTCTAGAACTGATTCCCGAAGCTATTGGTTCTTTGAACGACAAGAGACTGCATGAGCTTAATATTATAGATATAAAGTGTTCGCGAGGAAGAAGCGACGCAAAAGTCTATATAGATCCTGTCTCTTATAGTGCGCAGGAGAAGAGCGAATTTTTAAAATTATTAAAAAATGCAAGACCTATTATTGAGACATTTTGTATGAAAGAGCAGGGCTGGTTCCGCTCTCCTAGCCTTACATTTGAGTTTGATGAACAGTTGAAAAAAGTTCAAAATATTGAAGAGTTATTTAAAAAAATTGCTAAAGAGTAGGCGAGTGCATTTATGAGTTTAGAAAAAGATATAGAATCGTTTGTAAAATCGGTAGGGTTAGAACTCTATGACATCTCTATCGTCAATGATGGCGAGGATTCGATCTACAGAGTCAGTGTTATCTCAAACGAGATAGAGAATGAAAAAAGAAAAAATGTCTCTTTAGATGATTGTGTTAACTTAACGCATCTAATTTCACCTCTTCTAGATGTTACACCACCTGTTTCAGGGGATTATAGACTTGAAGTCGGTAGTCCGGGAATTGAGAGAAAAGTTACAACAATCAAACAATTTGGACTCTGCGTAGGAGAAAAAGTTGCTATTTCATTAAAATCAAAAGAGAAGCTCAAAGGAACCCTGCTTAAAGTCGAGGGTTCTAAGATTTTCTTAGATGTTGATGGCGAAGAAGTTGCAGTTGATTTTTCTGAAATTTCAAAAGCAAAAACCTACTTTGAATGGTAATAGACACACAGTTTTACATGAAGTTGGCCTTAGATGAGGCATGGAAGTATCAGGGTTTAACATACCCAAATCCTGCAGTCGGCTGCACTATTGTATCTCAAGAGGGTGCAATTTTAGCAATCGAAGCTCACAAATATGCAGGTGCGCCTCATGCTGAAGTCGAAGCGTTAAAATCGGCATATTTCAGACTAAGAGATGATTCAAAAATTTTAGACCTACATGAATCATCACAAATCCATACATATCTTTTACAAAACCACGACAACTGCTTTATGGGCACGACTCTTTTTACAACGCTTGAACCATGCTCACATGTAGGAAAAACTCCATCGTGCGCATCTCTTATCTCTAAGTTAGGCATCAAAAAACTCTTTATCGGTTCTTTGGATTCAAACCATGAGGCTTCAGGCGGAGCAGAGATAGTAACAAGCGCGGGCATTGATGTAGAGAGAGCTGTTTTAGCAAAAGAGTGCGGCGCGCTTTTGGAGCCTTTTAATCTATGGAGAGAAGAGAATTTTGTCTTTTTTAAATGGGCACAGAGGCTAAATGGCACGACTGATGGGGGTATTATCAGTTCTGCTAAATCAAGAACTTTGGTTCATGCCATGAGAGATGTATGCGATCTGCTGGTTATCGGCGGCAACACCGTTAGAGTAGACAGACCCACACTTGATGCCAGATTGGTCGGCGGCAGAGCTCCCGATATTTTAATATACTCAAAGAGCAGAGAGTTTGACAAAACAATCCCGCTCTTTAGTGTTAAGGGTAGAAAAGTGATAATAAGTGATGATTTTTCACTTTTAAAAAACTATAAAAATATTATGATTGAGGGCGGAGAAAAAATGTTTGAACTCTCAAGAGAAGTGACAAACAGTTATCTCTGTTTTCTATCGCCCTCTATTGGCGGAAATAACAATTTTACAAGCATTAGCGAGAAGTTGGAAATTTTAAATATACAAAAAGATGAGCAAGATATAATTATGTGGATTAAGCAAGCAGATAACGGGGGAAACAAGTAGAATGGAAAAACAGGAAAAAATCGTATCGATGTTTGACAATATCGCATCTACATACGACACGGCTAACCGTATTATGAGTATGGGAGTCGATAAGAGCTGGAGACGGAAGGCATGTGATTTGGCTTACGGCTTTTATGCAAAAGAGTCTATCGATAAGATTGTCGACGTTGCTTGCGGAACCGGCGACATGATGGATTTTTGGAAAAAAAGATCAGAGGTAAACGGTATAGCGATTGGCGAGATACTCGGAGTAGACCCCTCAAACGGAATGGTAAATGTGGCAAGAGAGAAGTTTCCTAAGTTTAACTACCATATAGCAAAAGCTACAGAGATTCCGCTTGATGATGAGAGTGCCGATATTTTAAGCATTACATACGGTATAAGAAATGTTGTTGAGAGAGAAGCTGCACTTAAAGAGTTTAACAGGGTTTTAAAAGATGGCGGGCTTGTAGTCATTTTAGAGTTTATGAAAAATGAAAACCCTTCGCTTCTTGGAAAAATAAGAGATTTTTATATGAATAAAATCCTGCCAAAAGTGGGCGGTTTTATCTCCAAAAATCTTGAAGCGTATGAGTATCTTCCAAACTCTATAGGTGATTTCTCAACGGTTGAAAATATGCAAAAAGAGCTTATGGAAGCAGGTTTTGAGATTGTCTATACAAAGAGTTTTTCAATGGATATCTCAACACTTTTAATTGCAAGAAAAAAATAGGCAGCAGAGTTTGCAAACACTAAGTGTCTCTTCTTTAAACGAGCAGATTAAAGCTGTTTTAGAGAGCACTTTTGCCAGAGTGTTGGTAGAGGGTGAACTCTCCCGCGTAACAATTCATAACAGCGGACATATCTACTTTACGCTAAAAGATGCATCATCGTCAATAAAAGCGGTCATGTTTAAGGGAAATGCCTCAAAGTTAAAGTTTGAACTTCAAGAGGGGTTAAAGGTTATTCTTGATGGAGCCATTACGCTTTACAAACCGCGCGGAGAGTACCAGATAAACTGCTTTAGCATCCAGCCCTCAGGTCATGGGGCTTTGGCTCTGGCGTATGAACAGCTAAAAAACAAACTCGCTTCGCAGGGCTACTTCGATACAACAATAAAAAAATCACTCCCCAAATTTCCAAAAAAAATCGCTCTCATCACCTCTGCAACTGGGGCTGCTCTGCAGGATATGCTCAGAGTTGCACAGAACAGATACAGAGTTTTAGAGATAGATATCTATGATGTTTTGGTTCAGGGAGAAAATGCCGCTCCTGCTATACTCAAGGCTCTTAGTTTAGCCGACACAAAAAGGTATGATATTATCGTAGTTGGACGAGGCGGCGGAAGCATAGAGGATCTGTGGGCATTTAACGAAGAGAGCGTAGCAGATGCAATTTTTAAAGCAAAAACACCCATAGTCTCAGCCGTTGGACATGAGATAGACTGGGTGATAAGCGATTTTGTGGCAGATTTAAGGGCACCCACTCCAAGTGCGGCTATGGAGATGATACTGCCCGATACCAATGAGCTGTATCAATATATAGACTCTGTTGAGTTGCAATATATTCAACTGCTTAAACAGAAGGTTTACAACTCAAAACAGGAGTTGACGCATTTGATGAACTTATACTCAGGACACTCAATCGAGAAGAAGATAAGCCAAAAAATCGAGGATGTAAAACAGTTGCAAACCTCCTACAATCAAACCATTTCGTTTAAAATGCAGAGCTTCTCCAAAGAGATTGAATCCATTAAGACAAGATTTCCTCATGTCATATATAGCAGAATCAATATTGCTCAAAATCAAGTGACAACAATGCAAAAAATGTTAGAATCGAACAATCCAAAGTTAAAAAGCAAAAAAGGTTTTGTTCAGATTTCTAAAGATGCCAAAGTTATTGACATTGCTTCTTTAGAGGTTGATGAACTTTTTGATTTGATGAGCGATAGAGTTATGGTGAGCGCAAAAGTGCTTGAAAAAAGAGATATATAGGGGTTTATATGAAATATCCAGAGTTTTTTGATACTATAGATACAATTAAAGTTGTCGATCCGTTGGCTAATATTTTAGGTGCATTTGAAAAGGGCATCTATGAGTTTAACTATCTTGAGATTGTCAAAGCGGCAGGTCATAGTTGCCCTACTGTAGCGGGTGCTTACATAACAGCATATGCGGGGCTAAAAGCTCTCTATCCAAATGGACCGGCGGTAAGAGGCGAGATAAAAGTTGAGTTTAAAGAGTCGCTTGAAGATGGTGTGGCAGGCGTTATAAGCAATGTCATCTCTCAAATAACAGGAGCTACCGATAAAAGTGGCTTTAAAGGTTTAGGCGGTAAATTTGCACGTCACTCTTTGATGCATTTTGATGCAAATATCAGTTCAGCTGTAAGATTCACAAGAGTGGATAACGGCAAAAGTGTAGAGGTCTATTATGATCCTTCATTAGTCGGGGGAAGCCCAAAAATGCAACAGCTTATGCAAAAAATGATGGGCGGCATGGCAAGTGAGGCAGAGATTAAAGAGTTTGGCGAGCTTTGGCAAGATAGAGTAAAAAGAATTTTTGACAATATGCCAAGTGTTGTTAAGGTTATGATTTAAAGAGTGTAATTTTTTTGTAATCGTACTATGATATACTTTTCGTACAAACAAAAGAGGAGTAGTTATGGCATATTTTGACAACGTTAAAGTTGGAGACGCCGTTTATGGGCTAGTATTTGGTTCGGGTAAGGTGTCTCAACTCTTTGACAACAGTCACTACAATATAATGGTAAACTTTGAAAATGATTATGAAGTTCCCTATACCGAGGATGGAATTCCGGGATGGGGAAGCTTTAGTAAGCAGACTCTATTTTATAAAAACGACATAGATTTGACCGATGTCGATTTTTCTCCCGTTTCCAAAATACTCTCCATTAAAAAAATTATAAAACTAAAAGAGAAGAAAAAGCTTCAAGTAAGACTTCCCTCAGGCATCTGGAAGAGCGTAAAAAAAGCAGAACCTGCATATGTAGAGGATCTTTTAGAGAGAGAAAAATATCATATGTTTAGAAAAAAACCCCAAATAAAAGAGAAATAAAACTCTGTATGAAAATAGCTCAATACAGCCGTATAATCTATACACCAATAGGTCAAATGATTGCAATCTCAAGCCAGAGCGCAATTATCTCATTTGACTTTTTACAAGAGGGCAAAACATATCAAACTACCAACGCTTCACATCCTCTGTTACTTAGGCTAGAGGAGGAAATTGGCGAGTACTTTGCAGGGAAGAGAAGAGAGTTTAGCTTGCCGCTCTCTCCAAACGGAACAGAGTTTCAAAAGGGTGTTTGGAATACACTTCTTAAGATACCCTACGGCGAAACAGTCTCATACGCACAAGAGGCTAAAATATTTGGCAATCCAAAGGCCACAAGAGCCGTTGCAAATGCCAACGGTAAAAATCCAATCTCGATTATCATACCATGTCACCGCGTTATAACATCAAACGGAAGCATAGGCGGATACACGGGAGGAGTGTGGAGAAAAGAGTTTTTACTCTCTTTAGAGAGAGAGCAAAAAAGTTCGTAAAATACTCTATAAATCTCGAAAAACTTGTTTTATGTAGCTTTTAGGTATGCTAACCAATGGCATACTCCATGGTAAGGGGGTTGCAACGGACATCTGTCCCTGCCACTAAAGCGAACGCGTTCGTTTTAGTGCGTAACATCAGATAGTATTTTTATTTCATGATTAGAGGCGGAAAATATGTGTGTAGAGTTACTGCAGTTTGTGCCGATAGTTTTTTCATAAGCTTGTCAAACCTATCCTCTTTGTTCCAAAGCGGATCGTTTACTCCGCTTAGCAGTGCCAGCCTATTTTTAGCGTCATATTCGACACCGATACTATCAATTAAACCCACATCTTTGGCTTGTTTGGACGTAAAGATGTGCGCATTTGCAAATGTGTCTCTTTTTTTAATATCTAGACCTCTGGCATTTGCCACATCGGCAGTAAAGAGGTCATAAGTTCCCTGTATGACTTTGTTCAACTCATTTATCTCATAATCTGTCCACTGTCTATCGGATGCACCCACCTTTTTATATTTTCCGGCTTGTATACTCTGTGATTTTATGCCTACTTTGTCCATGAGCTCGCTAACGTCTGCCCCTTGCATAATAA
Source organism: Sulfurimonas sp. (assembly GCF_032250635.1). Taxonomy (GTDB): domain Bacteria; phylum Campylobacterota; class Campylobacteria; order Campylobacterales; family Sulfurimonadaceae; genus Sulfurimonas. The sequence continues at coordinate 1,916 of NZ_JAVVFL010000043.1, read as the reverse complement.
CACCGATGCTACCAACCATTGAGCCTGGATTTGCGACTATCTCATTTGCCCAGATGCTTGCATAGTAGCTTCCGCTCGCTATTGTTCCGCTGGCATAAACAACAACTGGTTTCTTCTCTTTTGCTCTTTTTATGGCATAAGCGACTTCGATGGATGGGGCAACTGCTCCGCCCGGCGAGTCAACATTAAGCAAAATGCCTTTTACAAACTCATTGGAAGCTGCTTCATCTATCTGATTTACGATTTCTGAAACCTCCATAACAGGACCTACAAGATATATCTGCTCAAGATTATGGGGCTTTAAATCCTCTTTGCTTTGTGGCGCAAATATCCAAAAAAGTAGAAGCAAAAAGAGCATAGCTTTGAAATGCTCTTGGATAAATTTCATTATGGCTAAAACTGGAGAAAATAATTTTTTAATAAACTGCATCATATACCTTTTTCTAACTTTCCGTTAATGTAAACTTTTGAGATATTATATCTATGAAGTATTAAATGGATAGCCAACTCATCGTTAGGCTCACTCTCTAAATCAAGCACTATCATGTCGGCATTTTTGCCCTCTGCAATCTCGCCGCTGTTTATTCCAAGAGCATCTGCCGCGTCTTTTGTTACGCTCTTTATAAGATTTTTCGCCAACTCTAAAAGAGGCATATTAGCGTGCATAAAAAGGGCACATTTCATCTCCTCAAAGAGGTCGAGTTTATAGTTTGAACTGAGTCCGTCCGTTGCGCATATCCATCTAATGTTATGTTTTTGGAGTTTTTTCAGATCAAGTGCGCCGTTGCCAAGAAGCCTGTTTGAAATCGGGCAGTGTATAACTGTATGTCTGTTTGAAGAGAGGGTTTGAAGCTCCTCCTCGTTTGCTTTTACAACATGTGTTAAGAGTGTTTCATATCCATTAAAATATTCCAAAAATTCGCTTGAACTGCTTACAGAGTTCTTCTGTTTTAACAAATTTTCAAAAAAATCTTTAAAATCTCCCTCGTTTTTGTCAAGCCACTCTCTCTCAGCGGAGCTCTCCATGAAGTGAGCGCTGAGTTTAAGCTTCTCATTTTTTACGATTTGAAGTGCTTTTTTGATTAAAATCGGATGCACGGAGTAGGGCGAATGTATGGCAACTGCAGGGTAAAACCCCTCTCTTTTAACGCTTTTTGAAGCATCAAGTCTTGACAAAAAATCTCCAAAAAGAGCGTCAGCCATCGTTGCTTGCGAGCCGATAAGTTCATTGAAAAAAACAACATTTTGAGGAGCAGAAGCACAAACATTTAAATCCATTCCATGCGAACTTATTGCTCCAAAAGTTGTTATTCCAGCCTCCAGCATGGAGTTGATTGCTTTTGCCATGCAGACATCGTCACAGCCGTTGATTAGCTCCTCTCTATTCTCAATAACACTGTAGAGCCAAGGGATAAAATCTCCGTAAGAGAGTTTTGTTTTGTTTGCGCTAAACTCTATATGAACATGGGCATTGATAAGTCCTGGCATCAAAAGAGAGTTTTTTTTAAGCTTTATTACGTCTGCATCTTTAAACTCTTTTTTTAGCTCTTCAAGCGGAGCTATCTTTTTAATGGTTGTATCAAACGCTACCGACATGCCCAAGAGCAGAGTGTCGGGCGTTAATATATAATCTGGAGTTATTATCTGCATATTTTATCTTTTTGGCTAAATTTAAAATAGATTATGCTTAATTTAGATAGAATAACTCCTTAAAAAGCGTAATTATTAAACAAAAAGGCAGAAGATGAAGATAGTAGTGATTCAAGGACCAAACTTAAATATGTTGGGTGTTAGAGAGCAGCAGGTTTATGGGTCAATGAAATTAGAGCAGATACATGCTCAGATGAAAGATTTTGCAAGCCAAAGCGGGTTAGAGATAGAGTTTTTTCAAAGCAATTTAGAGGGTGAGATTGTAG
>NZ_JAVVFL010000254.1:0-2146 GCF_032250635.1 Sulfurimonas sp. | reverse complement strand
AATATTTCTTGCAAAGTTACGAAGCATCAAGTACCCTTCTTCAGAGTGTTGAACTTCAGGATGGTACTGCATTGCGTATATGCGTTTTTGCTCATTTGCAACAGCGGCATAAGGAGAGTTTGCAGATGTAGCGATAGGCTCAAACCCTTCAGGCAGAATATCAACCTTGTCACTGTGGCTCATCCAGACTACTCTTTCATCGTCGCAATCTTTTAAAAGAGGTGAGCACTCTTCACCAACATTTATAATTTTGAGCTCAGATTTTCCATACTCATGATGGCTTGCTCTGATGACGCTTCCGCCAAAATCAACCGCAATTCTCTGCATACCGTAGCAGATGCCAAGAACAGGAATTCCCATCTTGTACACTTCCTGATCTACCTGATATGCGTCTTTACTGTAGACCGAAGATGGACCACCGCTAAATACAATCCCTTTTGGATTTTTCGTCTTAATCTCTTGCGCCGTTGTGTGATAAGGAAGAATCTCACAATAAATTTTGTCTTCACGCAGACGGCGAGCTATAAGTTGAGTATACTGAGAACCAAAATCTAAAACTATGATGCTGACATTTGTCATCCGATTACCTTTAAAAGAGTGTTTGAAGTGCCAAAGAGGCGTTGAGAGGGGGAGTACCCTCTTCACAATGTGAAAGGATACAATAATTAAGATTAATGTTTAATGATAGAAACCCAATACTTCATACTGAACGTACCAAATAGCAACAGAGACTACATAGCCTATAAAAATAGTCCATGCATATTTCATATGTGAGCTAAAAGTGTAGATACCCGGAAGTTTTCCCATGACACCGACTCCGGCAGCGGAACCAAAAGATATTAGCGAACCGCCGACTCCTGCCGTGAGTGTCACAAGCATCCATTGATCCAGACCCATGTCAGGATTTGCTTTTAGTACCGCCGACATAACAGGAACATTATCGACAATCGCCGAGAGAAAGCCGACTCCTATGTTTGACCAGGTAGGTCCAAGAACAGACGGATCGTAAACCACCGCTGCAAGTCCAAGCCAACCTATAAAATAGAGCGCGCCGACAGCAGCTAAGATACCGAAGAAAAAGAGAAGCGTATTGTTCTCTATCTTACTCATAGATTCAAAGATATTGAGCTGTGAATTGTATTTTCTCTTAAGTCTGTACTGGTACATTTTAAGAAGTGCCAAACCAAACATCATGCCCCACATCGCAGGAAGATGAAGAAGCTGGTGTGAGAGAACCGCTGACGCAATTGTTATAACGCCAAGAGCAATTACTCTGCTAGCACCCTGCATTAACTCAGGAACCTTCTCTGTTGAAACATCAAAATCAGGCTGCGTCTCAGGAACAAACCTGCTTAACAAAAAGGCAGTAACTAAATAGCCACCGATTGATGCAGGGAAGAGAAACATAAAGTCTGTAAATGCACCCTTTCCTGCCGTCCATGCCATAAGAGTCGTAATGTCTCCAAACGGGCTCCATGCACCGCCTGCATTTGCTGCGACGACAATGTTGATTGCACCCGGAACCAAAAAGGAGATTTTTTCACGCTCAATTGTTATAAGAACGGTTGAGAGTATAAGCGCCGTAGTTAGGTTGTCTGCAATCGGCGAGAGGAAAAATGCCAAAAATCCGGTCAGCCAGAAAAGTTTTCTATAGCTGTACCCTTTTGAGATAAGATTGTATTTTAACTTCTCAAATACATTCATATGGATTAAGGTCTCAATATAGGTCATGGCAACAAACAAGAAGAAAAATATCTCCGCAATCTCAAGGATTAGATGCTGTGCCTGTGTGTGAACAAGCTCCATATTTAAACCATTTAGCATGTAGTAAACTGCAATAAGTATAAACATAAAGGTACCGATAAAAAGAGCCGGTTTAGCTTTATCTATATGATACTTCTCTTCCATTGCTACAAAGTAATAACCTATTACAAATATAACAAGCGCTCCAAATCCGACCCATGTAAACGTCAAGTCTGGAATTGCCTCAGCACTACCGCCTGAACTTGCAAATGCAAAACTAAAACTAAGCATAATAATTAACAGTTTAATCATTATTTTCCTTTTCTATAAAATGTACCCCGATTGACTCATCTCTTGCCAACGCCGCTAAAACAATCTCTTTTGCAGTCAGTAAACGAAATTT
>NZ_JAVVFL010000253.1:0-2158 GCF_032250635.1 Sulfurimonas sp. | reverse complement strand
GCAGGGACTTTAGTCCCTGCCACCTAAACGGACGCGTTCGTTTAGGTGCGTAACATCAGATGTTAAGTCTGAAATTATACATGCCTTAGCTTATTTTGATATAATCGCAGCATAAAAAAATAGTTTTGGGAGCAGTCTTTATGGTACGAGTTGAATTTTTAGGTCCAATACAAAAAGAGCCTCTGGAGTTAGAGATAACAAACTTAAATGAGTTGGCAAAAATACTCCAAGAAGATGAGTCCATGAAAGAGTGGCTTGAAAATTCAGCGGTTGCCGTGAATGATACTCTCGTCAGCAGCAGAGATGTTGTGCTAAAAGATGGTGACAGAGTCGCTCTTCTTCCACCAGTTTGCGGAGGGTGAGATATGCTTTACCTTTATGACGGAGCTCTTGACGTTCCTAAAATATTAAAAGAGTGGTACGAGCAAGAAGCAAAAAGCAACTACGGTGCATATATCCCTTTTGTGGGAACCGTTCGAAGCGAAGATAACATAGAAGGTCTTAGTTTTGACATCTATGAGCCGATACTAAACTCTTGGTTTGAGGCGTGGCAAAAAAAGGCTGAGGCTAAGGGAGCGGTTATAAAAATGGCGCACTCAAGAGGTGATGTTATGCTACATGAATCCTCATACATAGCGGCAGTTTTCTCTCCAAAAAGACGTGTGGCACTTGAGTTTATAGATGAGTTTGTCGAGGATTTTAAAGCATCTGCTCCCATCTGGAAATACGATTTAAAGGGCGGTAAAAGAGTCTATGCACTTGATCGCTCAACAGCCATAAATGGTAGTGGATTATTATCTTAGAATAAGAACTTTTAGGAATGCTAGCTAATGGCATTCTCCACGATGAGTCGCCACAGCGGCGTGAGCGGAGTTTAGGGACTTTGTTCCTAAACGGGGCTAATAAATGAAGGGCTCCTTCATTTTATGCAATAAAATTAAGGATTTTTAAAATGAGTCTATTATCCTACGAAACAAGCCAAAATATGCTTGATTTATTATATGTAAACGCATCAAGAACCGAGAATGTGGCACTTAGCTCCTCTCTTGGAAGATTTTTGGCACAAGATATAGTTGCAGAGTTTAACGACCCTCAGTTTCCTACCGCTTCAATGGATGGCTATGCCGTTATGCAGAGTGATTTAGAGAGCAAAAGCATAACTATTCTCGGAGATAATCCTGCCGGAAGTGATGAGAAGAGAACCATAAAAAGCGGCGAGTGTATCAAAACTTTTACAGGCTCTATGATGCCTCACGGAGCAGATACTTTAATCCAGATAGAAAACGTTACTGCAGACAATGCAAGGATCATCATAAATGAGAGTGTTCCTCTTGGCAATGCGGTTCGTCCGATAGGCGAGGGGTATAGAGCAGGAGACGTGCTTATAAAAAAAGGGACAAAAATCGGTTTTGCAGAGATTGGCGTTATGGCAGCACTTAACAATGTGATGGTAAAAGTTGCACTAAAGCCGCGTGTTGCAGTCATCTCAACTGGAAGCGAGATTTTAGATCTTGGCGTAAACAGCACAAACCCCGCTCAGATTAGAAGTTCAAACAACTACACTCTCGCGGCTCTTTTTGAACAGGCGGGAGCAGATGTCGTTCAGCTCGGAACAGTAGGTGACGATAGAGAGAGCATCATGGAGACATTCCAAAACGCTCTTTTAAGCGCTGATATTCTTGTCAGTACAGGCGGTGTAAGCGTAGGGGATTATGACTTTGTGAAAGATATAGTACCACGTATAGGCGCCGAAGTGGTATATAAAGGTGTGGCAATAAAACCCGGCAAACATATAATGGTTGCGCAAAGAGAAGATAAGTTTATCTTAGCGCTTCCCGGGTTTGCCTACTCATCGACGGTTACTGCCATGCTTTATGTTCTTCCGTTGATTGCAAAAATGCTCGGGCGCAGAAGTGCGTACAAAACGGTTGCGGCAAAACTTAGCGAAAAGTTTACAAAAAGAAGCAGATTGACTGAGTTTACTGCATGTAACGTTGTCGTAGAGGACGGGGAGTATTTTGTAAACTTTAAAGATAAAAAAGTCGGAAGCTCGGCGATACTCACAAATATGCTCGACTCAAGCGCTTTGATGATTGCAGGCGAAGAGGATGGAGACTTGGAGCAAGGCACTTATGTAAACGTTATATTAGTGGATAGC
>NZ_JAVVFL010000042.1:0-12496 GCF_032250635.1 Sulfurimonas sp. | reverse complement strand
CCAAAAAGTAGAATTTCAAAGCAGAGAAAGCGTAAGAGAAGAACTCATTACAAAATTACTTTAGCTAAGCCTGTTAAAGATAAAGATGGAACATACAAACTTCCACACCACATCAACCCAACAACCGGTGAGTATAAATAGTAAATGATAAAGATTGCTATTGATGCAATGGGCGGGGACTTTGGTCCCAAGCCAATTGTAGAGGGCTGCATACAAGCTCTTAAGTATAAACTTTTTGTTCCTATTCTTGTAGGTAAAAAATCAGAAATTTTACCTCTGTTACCAAAACGTTATAGAGATAAGATTTCTATAGTTGAAGCTGATGACGTTATATCTATGGATGACGCCGCAACAGATGCTGTAAAAAGAAAAGAGAGCTCTATCTACAAAGCTATTGAGCTGGTAAAAAATGGTGAAGCACAGGGTGTTGTTTCCGCTGGACATAGCGGGGCTACCATGACTTTGGCTACTCTTAGACTCGGTCGTTTAAAAGGTGTATTAAGACCTGCACTTGTGGCTTTAATGCCTACAAAAAGCAGCAGAAAATCTGTAATACTAGATGTCGGAGCAAATGTCGACTCTAAAGCCGAACATCTGCTTCAGTTTGCTGTGATGGGCGGATGCTATGCAGAGGATATGTTTAAAGTATCAACTCCATCAATCGGTCTTTTAGCAAACGGAGAAGAGAAGAGCAAGGGCAACGATGTCACAAAGGCAGCCTTTAAACTGCTTGATGGTTACAAGGGATTTAAAGGAAACGTTGAGGGTAGTGATATTTTCAACGCAACTTGCGACGTTATCGTATGTGATGGTTTTATCGGAAACTTGGTGCTAAAAGCATCTGAGGGCGTTGCATCAACGATTAGCGGACTTATAAAAGAGTATATTAGAAAATCGCCAATTGCAATTACTGGGGCTCTTCTTATGAGAAAAGTATTTAAACTCTTAAAGAAGCAGATGAGTTATGAAGAGATAGGCGGAGCTCCGCTTATCGGTATTCAAGGTTGTGTTATAGTTAGCCATGGAAAAAGTACTCCAAAAGCTATAAAAAATGCAATCTTTCAAGCTATAAACTATGTTGATACCGGTGTTAACGGGCATATAGTTCAAAGACTTGAAGCACTGAAAAACAAGGAAGTTTAATGGCATATGCGGCATTTCGCTCTATAGGTGCTTATGTTCCTAGCAAGATTCTCTCAAACGAAGAGCTGTCAAAAATGGTAGATACTTCAGATGAGTGGATAACAAAACGAACAGGCATAAAAGAGAGACATATCGCCGCAGCTGATGAGTTTACCAGCGACATGGGTGCCAAAGCCGCTAAGCTTGCCATTGAGAGAAGCGGTTTAAAGAAGAGCGAAATAGATATGATTGTCTGCGCTACCATCTCGCCTGACTACTTCTGTATGCCATCAACAGCTACTATTATAAGCACAAAATTGGGTCTTGGAAATATTACGGCTTTTGATATCTCTGCTGCATGTACAGGATTTGTCTATATTCTCTCGATTGCAAAAGCGTTTATTGAGTCAGGTATGAAAAAAAATATTCTTATCATAGGCGCAGAAAAACTCTCAGCTATTACAGACTATAGCGACAGAGGTACATGTATCCTTTTTGGTGATGGTGCCGGTGCTGCGGTTATAAGTGCGACAGAGAACAAAGAAGAAGCAATCATAGATATTCATACAGGTTCAGACGGAGAGTTTGCAGATCTCTTAATGACGCCAAACGGCGGAAGCGGCTCCGCGCACGATGCTCTCGAGCAGGAAGCTACAAGCTGTTTTATGCAGATGAGGGGAAATGAGACTTTTAAGGTTGCGGTTAAAACTCTTACAAAAGATGTTATCGACATACTTAGAGAGAACAGTATTCAAAGTTCTGATATTAAGCACTTTGTACCGCACCAAGCCAACTATAGAATTATAAAAGCCGTAGGCGATGCCCTAAAGCTTAAAGATGAGCAGGTTGTGCTTACAGTTGAGAAGTATGGAAATACTTCAGGCGCTTCTATACCGATGGCAATAAATGATATTTACGAGAGCGGAAGACTCCAAGCTGGAGAGCTGATGTTGCTCGATGCTTTTGGCGGCGGACTTACATGGGGGAGCGCACTCGTTCCTTTTGCACCATTTAAAAAATAACTCTTTTGCCAGATTTCTTCGTTGAAATTTGGTTTTCTTTCGTCACATACTTTAAGTATGCTCCTCAATAAAACAAAACTTCGCCTCGAACTATGACAAAATAGAGAATTTTAATTATTAAAAGACTTTATACAATTCTTTTATTTTCTAAAGCCCTTTTAACTATTTTAAAAAACTCCTCTTCATCAGGAAGATGCAGATTTGCTTCTCTTAGTTTCTCTCCCCACATCGGGTTTGGAAAATAGCTGTCATTCTCAAATCTTGCCATAACATGTATATGAACGCGCGGGAGCATATTTGCAAAGGACGCCATATTGATTTTTTTAGGGTTGTAGTACTCTCTCATTTCACGCTCTATTATGTCATAAACTTCCCAAAGTCTGGTGCGCAACTCTTTTGGAACATCGCCTAGCTCTCTGTATGGCTCTTTTGTAAAAATTTTGAGCCACGGTATTTCGCTCGGCTCTTTTTCTATAAAGAGCTCACTATCTTCATAAACAATCATATTTTCTCTTTTTGGCAAATTATATCAGATTTATCTGCAGCGCTCTCGCTTTATTTAGAGCAATTTTTGCATAAATTTGCTAACCTTTTAAAAAAAAGGATTTACAGTGCTGCTTTTACAGATAGATTTTCCATACAACGGTCCAACAGGTGATGAGATGGCAGAGGGATTTAAAGATCTGGCATACTCTATTGCTAAAGAGAACGGTTTGATCTGGAAAATATGGACTGAGAATAAAGAGACAAAAGAGGCGGGTGGGGTATATATGTTTGAAAATCTGCCTGATTTACAGAGATATCTTGATATGCATACAAAAAGACTCGAGAGCTTCGGTGTAACAGATATTAGAGCAAAGATTTTTGGGGTTAATGAAAAACTCTCAGCAATTACGAAAGCACCGCTGTAGAGCAGAAGAAGCCCGAAAATTATCTCGGGCTTGTTTGTAGTTTTAGTCTCTAGTTCTTGTGCGGTTTCTATCTCCGCTTGGACGACTTCTCTCACCGCTAGAGCTGTTTCCACGGTAACCGCCGCCGCTTGGACGAGAGCTTCTGTCTCCGCCTTCGCTTGAACGTGGTCTATCGCCACTTCCAGAACGATTTCTATCTCCGCTTCCGCTTGAACGGCTTCTGTTTCCACGGAAACCACCGCGTCCACCTTTTGTATCTCTTCTGTTGGCAGCTCTCTCTAGTATCGCAGCCAGTTTATCAGCAGGAATACCGATAATATTTGGACCGGCAATAGTCTGTTTGTCCAAGATCATAGAGACAAGCTTAAACATAATTGTCTCTTCATCTATATCTTGCTTTAGTAGATCAAGAATTTGATGTGCTTCATCGTAGATTTTTTGATCTTCTATATTTGTAACGATTGACTTTAGATTTATTGCTCTTAAGTCATTCTTGCTTGGAACATAAGCATGCGTCATAGTAGTTCCAACTTTTGCTTTTATTCGTTGAAGCTCTTTAAACTCTAGAGGAGTTAAAAGCGTGATTGCTTTTCCTTTTGTTCCTGCACGGCCTGTTCTTCCGATTCTATGAACGTAAGACTCAGGGTCAAAAGGGATATGGTAGTTGAAAACATGCGAGATGTTATCTACGTGGATACCGCGAGCGGCAACATCTGTAGCAACTAAAACATTTACATTGTTGTTTTTGAAACCTTTGATTACGGTTTCACGCTGGCGCTGCTCCATATCTCCATGTAGGCCATTTGCTAAATATCCCGCACTTGAGAGTACGTTTGAGAGTCTGTCAACTTCGCTTTTTGTTCTACAAAAAACAATCGCTTTCTTACACTCTTCAGAGTCCATAAGACGGATGATTGCATCATCTCTCTCAGACTCTTCAATTACATAGTACTCTTGGTTAATATCTGCATTTGTAGTTTCGCCCTGTGTGATACTAATAAACTCAGGATTGTCCAAAATTCTCTCAGCAAGAAGCTTGATAGGTTTTGGCATAGTAGCCGAAAATAGAAGTGTTTGACGGTTTGAAGGAAGGTAAGAGAATATTTCGTTAATATCATCTAAAAATCCCATGTCAAGCATCTCATCTGCTTCATCAAGAACGACAATGCTTGGAGCGAAATCTTTTAATAGATTCTTCTTAAGAATGTCAAGAAGTCTTCCCGGAGTTGCTACAACAACGCTTGCGCCTCTTTGTATAAGGTCGATTTGTCTGTTGTAAGAGCTACCGCCATAAACTGTAACTGTTTTAGCGCCTATGTTTCTACCGTATTTAAAAAGTTCATCACTAACTTGAGTTGCAAGTTCGCGAGTTGGAGTGATAACAAGGATGCTAACTCCGCTTCTTGGGTCTATGTTGTTAAGTGCTGGAAGACCGAATGCTGCTGTTTTACCCGTACCTGTATGTGCTTGACCGACTATATCGCGACCTTGTAGTATAAATGGTATCGCCGCAGCTTGAATAGGACTAGGGATTGTAAAACCCGCATCTTTGACACTTTGAAGTATCTCTCTTTTTAGTCCTAAATCATCAAATGTGATTGCCTCTTTTTCTGGTTGTGTTTGTGCATTTTCTTGCATCATTTTCCTTTGGATAGGAGATGATACAAGCATGTCACTAATGACAAGGCACCTTCCCCTAAAATATTTCCCGAATTATACCCAAAAATATTGTGTTTTTGATTTAAATAAATAATACAACTGATTACTTAAGTTTATACTGTGTAAAAAGCAGCTAGATATACTCTGCAAATCGTAAATTTTTTAAATTTTGGATATTATACTCTTTATGAAAATACAGACACAATACAGTTATGAAAAAACATGGAGAACAACAAATGAGGATGACCTTCTTAAGATAATAGAAGAGGAGGTTGGAGATGCAGACCCAAAAGGCACGCTTAACTATATAAAAGAGGCTATAAAAACAGGCAAGGTAATTTTGGTTGGTGGCTGCAGATTTAGAAAATTGAGTGAGGAAAAAAATGACAAATGACATAGCAAAACTCATCTTGAGGCTAAGCGTAGGAATTATGATGCTCTTTCATGGAGTCGATAAAATCATAAACGGTATAGGCGGTGTAAAATATCTCACTACTGCCTCCGGACTTCCCGAATTTATGGCTTATGGCGTATATGTAGGCGAAATTGTGATCCCGATTTTGATTTTGCTTGGAGCTTACGCCAGAGTTGCGTCTCTGTTTTTGGCGCTTAACATGGTGTTTGCAATATTCTTAGCATACTCAAATTCACTCTTTAGCCTAGGCAAACATGGAGCACCGGTTTTTGAGCTGCCATTTTTGTATCTTATAATGTCGATTCTGATTTTTATGTTTGGAAGCGGAAGGTACGCACTAAATACTAAATAGAGTTCTGCAAGAACTCTTTCGTGCTAACTCTAAGGGTGTGGCACTTTGATTTTGGAGTTCAGGCTCCAGCCTATAAGTATCATAGCGCCAAGTACCATATAGGACGATACAAACCCATAAGTCGAACCCAAATAGACAAGCCAGAGTAAAATGGCACCCAACGGAGTAGGCACACCTGTAAAGTATTTGCTTACTTCGCCGGCATCCGCATTGATGTTAAACTGGATAAGTCTTCTAAGCCCTGAAATAACATAGTAGATGCTTATAATCGCTGCCATTAAAAGTTCTATAGCTGAGAAGTGTTGAATGTAGACCGCTTGAAATATCAGAAATACCGGTACAAGAACAAAGCTTAAAAAGTCGGCAAAGCTATCAAGCTGAACTCCAAATTCATTAGATAGATTGTATTTCCTGGCAATCTTACCGTCAAAAATATCAAAAGCTCCCCCTGCCCATGTTAAAACTATAGCTGCAAAAAAATTATTTTGCGTAATAAAGTAGGTAGCTAAAAGCCCAGCCGTAATATTTGCAAAGGTAAACATATTTGCCAAATTGAAATGGGATTGGTTTATAAATAGAAATTTCATTAAGTCCCTTTTATGTAATAGTAAAATTATAGCAAACAAAAAAGAGAAAAAAGTAGTTTAAAAAAAGAGTAAGTTTCAACTTGTGATTGCAAGCATTATTGTGACGGGTGGAAATATGCAAACTTATGAAGTGTCTGTAGCCTATGACTTTAAATAGATGTTGGAAAATATAAAGATTACAGGGAAGATAAGAGCTATCTACTCTGCTTATAAACTTGCAGAGTATCAGCGATTTTAATTTTTGTGCAACATAGGTAATCAAAAAGAACTTACATCTTTTACTTATGTACAATTTTTAAATTAATAGGCGATTAACATGATATCTATTATCATTACAAAAACTAAAAAAAGAGTAGGCTGTGCCAAATAAAACAAAAAGACTAAGCGAGTGTAAAAAATCGTGCATAGTAAGAGTTGTTAAATTAAATGCAGACGCAGAACTCAAAAGAAGATTTATCTCTTTTGGGATTATGAAAGATGCTGTTGTTGAGATTTTGGAGTATGCTCCTTCAAAAAGCACCATAGAGATAAAAGTCGGCAAGATGAGAATAGCGCTTCGCGCCAAAGAAGCCGATCAGATTGAGGTTGAAAAAATATGAAAACAGCGGTAAAAAGTTGTCCGATAACGGCAAAACATATCAAGATTGCATTGGTCGGTCAGCCAAATGTAGGCAAGAGTATGCTTATCAACTCTATCTCAAATGCTCATCTGCATGTAGGAAATTTTACTGGAGTTACCGTTGAGAAAAGCGAAGTTCTATTTGATTATAAGGATTATCATTTTACCGTAGTAGATTTGCCTGGAACTTATGCTTTGAGCGACTACTCTATCGAAGAGAGAGTGACAAGTGAGTATCTTTTGAGTCAAGATTATGACCTTATCATCAATGTAGTCGATTCTACAAATTTACAAAAAAACCTCCAACTTACCGCAGAACTTATGAGTATCGGCAAAAAGATGCTGGTTGCTCTAAACATGAGCGATGAAGCGCGAAAAGAGGGGATTGAGATAGAGAGCATGTATATGTCCGAACTTCTAGGATTTTCCTGCATAAAAGTCTCCGCCGCAACAAAAGAGGGTATCGCTGAACTTATTGAAGCCATGATAGTGGAGTATGAAGCTCAAAGCATGGAGTATAAACTTATATTTAGCGAAGCGGTTGAAGAAGAGATAGCTATAATCGCTGATTACTTGGCAAAACATAAATATAAAGATGAAAATTCCTACAGAAATATCGCAATAAATCTGCTCAAAAACGATAAAAAGACCTATGCGCAACTTCACGACGAACCCATCTGGACAGAGCTGCAGCCTATTTTAATAGAAGCGGCAAAACATATAGAGCTTCATCATGATACAGGTGATATAAAAGAGGCCTTTGCCGAAGAGTATGTCTCTTTTAACCGTGGAGTCGTTGCGGAAGTTTTAAAGCAGGATAAAGAGATACAATCAAAAACTCTTACCGACAGGATTGACTCGGTACTGATTCATCACATATTTGGCATACCGATATTTCTCTTTTTTATGTGGGCACTTTTTCAGCTTACATTTGAGATAGGCTCCATTCCCATGGAGTGGATAGATGCTTTTTTTGTTTGGTTTGGGGATGCAGTCGGAGCGACCATAGCAAATGATGATGTCCGCTCTCTTGTGGTTGATGGAATTATCTCGGGAGTCGGCGCAGTTGTTCTGTTTGTCCCGAATATTGCCATACTTTTTGTCGGTATTGCGCTTTTGGAGAGTACCGGCTACATGTCAAGAGTTGCGTTTTTGCTTGATGGATTTTTCCACAAATTCGGTCTTCATGGGCAGTCATTTATCCCGCTTGTAACCGGTTTTGGTTGCTCGATTCCTGCCTACATGTCGGCGAGGATTTTAAAGAATGACCGCGACAGACTACTAACGCTTTTTATCATAGGATTTATGAGCTGCGGTGCTAGGCTCCCTGTATATGTTCTTTTTGCGGGTGCATTTTTCTCCGAATCTATGGCTGGAAATATTCTCTTTGCCATCTATATAACAGGCGCCATGCTTGGTCTTTTTGCGGCTAAAATACTGAAACTAACTGCTTTTAAAGGCATAGATGAACCGTTCGTTATGGAGATGCCAAAGTATAGACTTCCTTCACTCAAACTCATCTGGCATACGGTCGTTACAAAGACTCTTATGTATCTAAAAAAAGCGGGTACTTTTATCGCCGCTGCATCAATACTTATCTGGTTTTTAAGCAACTATCCGCACAATCAAGCGCTTGAGGAAAAGTATGCTCTTAAGATTGAAAAAGCAATAGATGAGGATGAGGTGAGGGTTCTTGAAAACAGTTTTGCAGAGGCTAATTTAGAGCAGAGTTATCTTGGTCAAATAGGTAAGTTTTCAGAGCCTGTTTTTGCACCGCTTGGGTTTGACTGGAAGATGAGCGTGGCACTTCAAACAGGACTTGCCGCAAAAGAGGTTGTCGTCTCAACACTGGGCGTTTTATATGCGCTGGGAGGGGACGTAGATGAGCAGAGTGGCTCGTTAAAAGAGATGATCTCAAAAAATATCTCATTTCCATCAGCCATCGCATTTATAGTCGTGGTCATGATATATCTTCCATGTCTGGCAGCTTCGGTTGTTTTTACGCGTGAAGCGGGAGGTATAAAGTACTTCTTTTATCTTTTGGTTTTCACATCCATAGCGGCATATTCACTGGCATTTATAGCGTTTAACGTCACTTCGATGCTATATCATTAAATATTTGCGCAATATTAACTACTTATTAGCGCATATCTGTTAGAATTCTCACATGAAAAAAATATTAATGATTGAAGATGATTTAGAATTAGCGGAGATACTAACGGAGTATCTGCAGCAGTTTGACTTTGAGATTATCACAGAAGATGACCCGTTTAAGGCAGTAAGCATATTGAAGTTGGAGCCTTTTGATCTAGTTATTTTAGACTTAACACTTCCTGGAATGGATGGATTAGAGGTTTGTGAAGCGATTCGCGAGAGACAAGATATTCCTATCATTATCTCCTCTGCCAGAAGCGATGTAACGGACAAAGTAAAAGCGCTTGAGCTGGGAGCGGATGACTACCTTCCAAAGCCTTATGATCCAAGAGAGCTCGAAGCCAGAATTCACTCCGTGCTTCGACGTTATGAGGCAAAATCTCAGCAAAAAGAGGAGTCAAAGAGCGACTTCAAATGTGATCCCTCTTCCATGATGATTACCTACAGGGGCAGAAACATAGACCTTACAAAAGCGGAATTCGGTATATTGTCTTATATGATCGCAAAACAGGGGTTGGTTGTTTCAAGAGAAGATCTGATTCATAACGTAAATGCTATAAACGAGGACTCTTCAAACAAAAGTATTGACGTAATGGTCGGCAGAATCAGAAACAAACTCGGAGACAAATCTCTTATAGAGTCGGTAAGAGGCGTTGGCTATAAGCTTCTTAAGTAGCCATTTTTCTCCTCTTGTTACAAAGTCGGAGAGAGAGTAGTGCGCCAGCATGCCGTTTTAATAACCGTACTCTTTGCACTCAGTGTTACCATAGTGAGTGTGAGTGTGGTGTTTTGGGAATTTTTTCTCCTGAACAAACAGCACTACATAGACCAGATCTTTACAAAACATGCCACAATCACCCAAATATTTCGACAGCACCAGCAGAAACAGCATCCTCAGATTATGCTTGAGGCAAATCTTGCCGTATACAACTTTGTACTAGAGAAAGACAGTGAGGCGATAAAGACTATTCTTAAAAACGCAAAAGTTTTAAAAAAGAAAGATTTTCAGAGCGTAAACTCATCTTTGACCTTTTCCCAAGGCGGATTTTTTACCAAAAAAACGGTGACAGATCTTAGCGTTTCAATGCTTGAGTTCAATAAAAAAATATACTTTTACATTAACGTACCCACCTCTTCAGTTCTTATTTTAGATGAGGAGTTAAAGCCCTATAGATACTGGAGTGTCGCATACTCCTATATGACAATCCTGCTCATCATCTCATTCTCTTTTATTTTGATTCTGCAGAGGTTAAGACCGCTTATCCGCTTAAGAAAAAAGATTGCGCTTTACGGTGATGGAAATATGAATATCTCTTTTAAGACCAAAGGGTATGATGAGATAGCACTGATCTCAAACGAGCTTGAGGCGACAAGAGAGAAGATTAACATCATCTTGGAGTCTCGAACGCTCTTTTTGCGAAATTTAATGCATGAGCTCAAAACCCCTATTGCAAAAGGAACTATTGCTACTCAAATGCTGGAGTCTCAGAAGCAAAAAGATAGATTTAGCTCAATCTTCGGGCGTTTGGAGTCTTTGGTTAACGAGTTTGCTCTTATAGAAGAGGTGACAAGTCTTGGAGATAGAACTGACTTTAAAGAGTATCGCCTTATTGATATTATAGATGGCGCGGTTGATATGGCAATGATTGATAGAAATAGCATTACAATCGATGTGGATGCCGCTTATAAAATAAATGCAAACTACAGGCTCTATACGACGGCAATTAAAAATATGATAGACAACGGTATAAAGTATTCAACCGATTCGCATGTGAAAATATTAATAAAAAACTCTGAGTTGTGTTTTGAGAGCAAAGGAGATTGCATCGCACATCCGCTTCAATATTATATAGAGCCCTTTACAAAAGATAACCCTGCAAAAAATAGTTTTGGGCTGGGTCTGTACCTTGTAGATTCTATTTTAAAAGCCCACAGACAGGTGCTTGCACATGAGTATGAGAATGGTACAAACCGCTTTATTTTTGCATAAGCTTTTAAGTGTAAACTAATGCAATGGATAAATATCTCAAGTCAAGCATATTTCTGTTTTTTGCTATATCTTTTTTCATTTTCGGATGGCTTTCGCATACCGCGTATAAGCCTATTCACAGGGTTAAAACACCCTCTCTACTGGATGAGATAAAAGAGCAAAAAATTCTTAACGTGGCACTGCTCAATTCCCCCTCTACCTACTATATAGGTCCTGATGGTCCTAAGGGCTTTGAGTATGATCTTCTTGATGCCTATTCCCAATATTTGGGTGTTGAGTTAAATATTACGGTTGCAAACACTACAAAAGAGGCGTTAGAGCTAAGTAAAAATCCAAATATTCATATAGTCTCCGCATCTTTGGCAAAAACAAAAATCAAAGAGAAAAACTTTAACTTCGGTCCATCATATTTCGAGGCACAGCAACAGGTGGTTTGCTACAGAGGGATGTTATGGCAGGGACACTTTCCAAAAAGTATCGAGGATTTAGCGGGGCTAAGAATAGTTGTGGGAGAAGATACTAGCTACAGCGAGACCATAGAGTCCCTGCGGGAGGACGGTTTTGATATAAATGCTACATATACATCCGAATTCTCAACAGAAGAGCTTTTGGCAAAAGTGGCTATCAATGAGATAGACTGCACCATTGCAGATTCAAATATATATGCTCTAAATCAGCGCTATTTTCCAAAGATAGCACTTGCCTTTTCGGTCAGCAATCGAGAGCAGCTTGCATGGATATTGGCGCAGGACTCAAAAGAGTTAAAAGATGACATGTACTCTTGGCTCAACGGATTCAACCAAAGCGGCGAGATGGCACGTTTAAAGGATCACTACTACTCTTTTGCTCTCTTTTTTGACTACTACAACACGAAGACTTTTTATGACAGAATAAAAACTAGACTTCCTAAATATAAACAGCTTTTTGAGAAGTACGGGGAGAGGTATGATATTCCATGTACGGTCTTAGCCGCACAATCTTACCAGGAGTCGCACTGGAATCCAAAAGCGAAAAGCTATACCGGAGTCAGGGGCTTGATGATGCTTACACAATCTACGGCAAGAATGGTAGGAGTTAAAAACAGGCTTGACCCGAAGCAGAGCATAGAGGGTGGAGCAAAACATTTAAAGGAGCTGCTAAAGCGTGTGCCTCCTGAAGTGAGCGGCGAGGATCGGCTAAAGTTTGCCCTTGCGTCATACAATGTAGGCTTGGGGCATATTCTTGATGCTCAGAAACTCTCAGAGAGAATGGGACTAAATAAAAATGTCTGGAGCGACCTTAAAAAAGTACTTCCCCTGCTTGCGCAAAAAAAGTACTATAAGACTTTAAAGCATGGATATGCAAGAGGAAGTGAGCCTGTGAGGTATGTTGACTCTATATATGACTACAGAGATATTTTGCAAAAAAACAGCTATGAACTACTTTTAAGCAAAGAGGAGAACGACGAAATATGAGTAAAACGGTATGAAATCATTTGATTTTTTTGATAAGCTTGAGCAAAAGAGCAAAGAAGAGTTGTTGGAGGTAGCGACTTTTATGAAAATTCCTGCCGGCATGCAGCTCTATTCTCAAGGTGATATTTGTGAGGATATTTTGTTTTTAACTAAAGGGCGCGTTCGTGTTATTAGACAGCATGAAAATGGACAAAGCGTGCTTTTGTACTAT
>NZ_JAVVFL010000041.1:0-12645 GCF_032250635.1 Sulfurimonas sp. | reverse complement strand
ATAAGGGGTATTTAACTCATCTGAATTTTGCATAATATTTTCCACGCTTTTTACTATTTTTTTCTCATTCTATTTATCAGAACTTGGTTGTATTTCTCTTTAACTCTTGAGGCAATATGCTCAAAATCATTCGTATCAAGTCCCATTTCTTCAACTATAACACAAGCCTCTTTTATTGACTCTTTTGTCAAAATATTTCTTGGGTTTACGGCAGTTCTGATAACATCAAGTGAATCTATATATGATTTTACTTTAGGATTTGCGGCTGTCTCAAAATCCAGCCCTTTTAGTATCTCAACATAGAGAGGCTCAAGCATCCAGTGCTCAAAAAGAAGTGCGCTAAGGTAGTAGGTCGTAGTTCCAAGCACACTATACTCATACTCTATGACACTTTTTGCATTTTTGTAGCCTATTTCAAACTTCTTTGCATAGTGGCTTTTTAAGACCTCGTTTGCCAAGACCAGTTTTCCCGTCTCCATAATAAGAGCCAAAGGGGACATAAACTGAGCATGTCTAAGATCAACTCTGGAGTACCACTGCATCATAAGAGTGCTTTGAAGCTGACAAACATCATTAAATCTTTTATTGTCAACACCATAAATATCGGTATCGGTTTTCAACTCTTTGTCGAGTGCATATTTCAAAACCAAACCGTAAATCTCATCTGTTCCAAAAAGAGTCACAGCCTGAGAGATGGAAGCAATCTTTCTTGAAAAACCGTAAATCGGCGCATTTATCATCTTTAAAATGTTTGCGGCAAGCGCAGCATCATCCTCTATAACCCTAACAAGTCTTATAATATCGATATTTTGCGAGCCGCAGCTGTATATCTGCTGTATCACAAACGGCGTGTTTGAGAGCGGCGGCAACGACTCTATATCTGATATTATATGCTTAAAGGTCATTTTTACGCTTCCAGCTCTTTTATCTGCCAAGGCAGACCTTGCGTGTTCATCTCTTGCATAAACGGATCTGGATCCATCTGTTCCATGTTAAATACTCCGACTCCACTCCAGACACCTTGAAGCATAAGTTTTGCTCCTATCATGGCAGGAACACCCGTTGTATAGGATACTCCTTGAGAGTTTGTCTCACGAAAACACTCTTCATGCTCTTTTACCTGATAGATATATATCTTTCTTTTTTTACCGTCTTTGATACCCTCTGCAACAATACCGATGTTTGTTTTGCCTTTTGTGCGAGAACCCAAAGATGCAGGGTCGGGAAGCAGAGTTTTTAAGAACTCAATCGGGGTTATCATCATGCCCTTATGCTCAACCGGCTCTATTCCCAGCATGCCTACATTTTGTAGAACTTCCATATGCTTTATATAACTCTGTCCGAATGTCATAAAAAATCTAATGCGCTTTAGCCCTTTAATATGCTTTACAAGGGACTCCATCTCTTCATGGTAAAGCAAGTAGCTATCTTTTGGTCCGACTTCAGGGTAATCCCAAACCTGCATAATCTCTAACGGTTTCGTCTCAATCCACTTTCCGTTCTCCCAGTAACGACCGTTTGCACTGACTTCACGAAGATTGATTTCAGGGTTAAAATTTGTTGCAAAAGCATAACCGTGATCGCCCGCATTACAATCCAAAATATCTATAGTATGAATCTCATCAAAGTAGTGTTTCTGAGCGTAAGCACAAAATACATTTGTAGCCCCTGGGTCAAAACCGCTTCCCAAAAGTCCCATAATGCCAGCCTCTTTAAACTTAGCATCTCTCTCCCACTGAAGCTTGTACTCAAACTTCGCTTCATCTGGATGTTCATAGTTTGCAGTATCAAGATATGGTGTTTTTGTAGCAATACAAGCATCCATAATAGCCAAATCTTGGTATGGCAGAGCCACGTTTATCACAATACTCGGCTTGCATGAGTTTATAAGTTTTATAACTTCTTCCGCAGAGTCTGCATCAACCGTTGCAACCTCAATATCCGCATTTGGTAGTTCATCTTTTATATCTTGACATCTCTTTAATGTTCTACTCGCTAGTACAATTTTCCCAAAAACATCCGCATTTTGTACACATTTATATACAACTACACGGCTAACTCCACCTGCACCAATTATTAATGTTGTTCTCAAATCTTCATCCTTTTCAATTTTATAACCCTCTCTCTAAGCTGATCTGCTTTAATATCCTCTGCAATAGCCTCTCCGAAGCAAACCGTAATTTCCCGCTTTTTTAAAAAACATCTTCTTGCATCACCTTTGTGTCTTGCAAAAAGACTTCCAAAAACTCCATCTATATGAAACGGCACGATAACCGCATCATCTCTATCTATGTATTGATAGCCTCTATAAAATTTTGCAATATTTGCGCTTCTGGATATTTCACCCTCGGGAAATATTGCTATTATTCTACCATTTTTTAATCTCTTTGAAGTTTCAATAAAAGAATCTTTTGACGCTTTTTTTGAAACAGGAATAAGCTCAGCCATCCTAAAAGCCCAGTTAAAGAGCCTCCATTTGTAAATGTCTTTATCTATTACATAGTTGATTCTTCTCTTTATCGGCAGCTGAAGGATGAACCAGTCTATCCAGCTTACATGGTTGCCCAAAAGCATAACAGCTCTCTCTTTTGGGATATTTTCCAGCCCGATATAGTGGAATCTATACCTGATTTTAAAAAAAATCTCAAAGAATTTCCAAGCAGCCATGATAAAGTAGCTTTTAAAAAGTGCTTTTTTCACGAGTGACTAATCGTCCTTTTGCACCAGTACAGTGCTCCAACCCTCATAATAGCCATGCTCAGTTTTAATAAGCCCATAGAGTTCCTCTACAACTTTTTTAACCTCTTCTTCACTCACTGGATGTTCTTTTACCAGCGCCACTCCGTGCTCAAACTCTTCGCTGCTTACGTCATCTTTAAACTCAAATCCGCATGAGAGAGCATTGTTGACAAATCTCTCTTTTTGAGTAGCCGTATCAAACGACACATAGTGCTCTACATCCCTTGATATTGAGAGTTCATCACCCTCTTCTTGAAGCAAAAATATAATCTTGTGGCTCTGTATATCATGAAATTCAAGTTCACTAGGAAAAAGATTTTTATCGTAAAAACCCCATTTTGCGTCTTTAACCACATTGCTCTCATATTTATATCCGCTCTCTTTCAGCATTACAGCAGAAACCGCTTCAAGATTTTTTGAATCTTTTGCATAAAAGTAGAACTCATGCCAACCCTCGCAGACTCTAGTTCCGACATATTTTGCCATATCTTGATGCTCTAAAGAGATAATTATTGACTCTTTGAGCTCCAAAAACTGCTCAAAACCCAAACTATTTTCTTTAATATTGTTTGGTTTTACAAACAAACTATACAACCAGGGATAATTATCTCTATAATCCTCCATATCCACTTCTACTTCTATATTGACCAACACAGAATCTTCTACTCTGCTAAATATCTCTCTCATGTACCATCTTCTAGTAAATTTTTATTTATTATAACAAACATATCCGAAAAAAATTGACTTAGTTTATCAATAATGATTATCATTTTAATGTTCATTTAAGAAAAATTAAACTACAATTCTAAATATTGATAAACGATAATGCTTATCAAATTCAACTAAGAGGAAAGAAGATGAAAGTTTTAAAGAACAAATTAGGGTTAAGCGTAGTTACGGCAATTATGCTCTCAGGAGGCTTACAAGCAGATACTGCTTCGGATATAGCGGAGCTTAAAAAAGAGATAGCAGAGCTTAAAGAGCAGACCAAAACCTTAACGGATGAGACTAGCAACCTGCAGATGGGTTTTGGCTACACAACGGTTGACAATGAAGCTTCTCATAGCGGACTCGGTGCAGCGGCATCAAAAGTTTACTACTCAAAATCGCCTTTGAGCATCGGCGGTTACGGAGAGATGTACTACTCGCATACAAATAAAGAGATTGGCACAAACAGCTCTAAGGTTGACGTATACAGATTTGTTCCATACATCGGCTATAAATTCAGTGACAATATTCTTTTAAATGTTGAACTTGAATTTGAACACGGCGGAGTAGCGAATGACGGCGGCACTGCAGAGGGCGGAGAGGTTATAGTTGAGTTTATCTATCTTGACTTTCTAATCAACGAAAATGCAAATATCAGAGTCGGTAACATGTTAATGCCGATGGGGTTAATCAACGAAAGACATGAACCGACACTTTTTACGACTGTTCAGAGACCAAACACTGCAAAGCAGATAATTCCGACTACTTGGCATGAGAGCGGCGTAATGGTTTACGGAGATGTTTTTGAAGGACTGGAGTATAAAGTTGCGGGAGTCACAGCACTAAATCCGACAATAGACAGCGATACAAAATGGCTAAGAAGTGCGCGCGGCGGCTCATTTACAAACAATGACCCAAAACTCGGCTTTGTAGCAAGGCTGGACTATACGGACATTAACGGACTTTTGGCTGGTGCTTCGGCTTATATGGACTCAAATATAAATATGTTCGATATTCATGTCGACTACAAGTTAAAAGGGTTTAGAGCATACGGCACATACGCAGAGGCAAAACGCTCAGACGCATTTGAGTTAGCGGGCGCACTCTCTCAAGTAAAAGCAAAAGGCGGCTACTTAAATCTTAGCTATGACCTTTTAACTCTGAGTTCATCAAGCGATAAATTACCGCTGTTCGTTCAATATGAGAGTGTTAATACTGCTGATAGGCTAACAGATGGAAGCTCGCTTGATTCTATTGACACAACGACATTTGGAATAAATTACTTCCCGCATGATCAGGTTGTACTAAAAGCCGACTATGCAATGCAGAGCCAAGGCGGAGTTGATTCCGATACATTCAGCCTCTCTATGGGATTTATTTTTTAAAAATAAGAGCTCTTTTGCTCTTATTGACAAAGTTCATTGACAAAAAAAATTTTATTTTATACAATCCGACAAAACAGGAGCACCTATTTATGAAACAACTTCTACTTTACCTACTTATATTTTTCTCACTTCCGCTAAGCGCCAAAATGCTTATCTCTCCGGTTGATGCCATGCAACAAAACTATGGAGCCAAAAACAAAGTAAGCGAAGAGAACATTTTACTAACAGGTGCTCAGGCAAAAAAGATTCAAGAAGCATCACAGGTAAAACTTGGCACTAAGATTTTTAAAGTTTTCAAAGCCGAACAAAACGGCAAGACTCTGGGTTACGGAATTTTAATCAACAGAAAAATTCGCTCTAAAAACGGAGTCGTTCTCTACCTAATCTCGCCTGAGTCTGTTTTAAAAGGCATAGAGGTTATAGCTTTTAACGAGCCCATGGAGTATGTGCCTTCAAAAAAGTGGATGTCACAATTTGAAAATGTAGATACTAAAATGCCGCTCTCTCTCTCAAAAGATATTCCGACCATTACAGGTGCGACACTTAGCGCAAAAAGCTTCTTAGACGGCTCAAGAGTCGCTTTTGCTCTCTACAATGAGATCTTAAAAGGCAAATAGTGAAATTCACCGTTATAAAAAACATCCAAAAAGATAGCGCAATGAGTCTTATTTTAAGAGGCTTTCTTCTTTTTATACTTCTGTATCTTATCTCTGATATTTTTGTTATGAAGTCAAACTTCGGCATCTTACCGGACGCAGTAAATGCAACGCTATTTGGGAACGAAGAGGCTTACCTTGACCCAATGAATGAAGCATCATTTTTGGAGTTTTGGCATACACAGATTTTTTTTATTATGATGATTCTGCTTACCCTTAGCTCCATTTTTATCAGAGTTGCAAAAAAAAGCAGAGCCATTCTTACAAACACACTTATGATAAGCGCCATCTTATCGCTTATCTCACTCCCTTTGGCTTTTTATCTCTCAAGCTTTTTTGTCAATATATATCTTATAGCCTATTTTCTCTGGCATTTAGCGGCTCTGTATATGATTGTTTACTCATTTTGGAAGTTAAATGCAAGAAGCATATAAGCTCTCAATCCTCTACTACTTGGCATTTTCGCTGCTTCTATTAGCAAGTGCCGTTATGCTTTTTGAGCACAAAATAGGCTTTAGCTACAGCGCTGTTTTGGAGTACTACGTTGGAAATGAAGAGAAATTTATCTCTCCTCAAAGTGCTGGAGGAGTTTTAAAGATATCACTCCCACACATCTTCGTATTTGGACTTTTTACGATGGTTCTTCTGCACTTTTTGGTGTTTACCAAGCTAAGAGATAGAAAAAGTCTGCTGGTGCTTATCTACATAACTTTTGGGGTGGCTCTGCTTGAGATATTCTCTGCGTTTTTCATCATTAACGGATTGGAGTTTTTTGCATATATAAAACTTTTTTCGTTTTTTGCTCTTTTAGCGCTTATCTTATATATCTCATGGCTGCTTTTTGAGAGTATCTCTTATGAGTAAATTCTTTGTAAACTCAGAGATGTTTTTACTAACAACCAGCTTTCCATCACTCTGCAAAACTATATAACCCACTTCCAAACTATCTAAAAATCGGTACGCTTTTTTCAGAGGCATAACACTCGCCGCGGTTGCATAGGCATCCAAATCACTGCTCAGAAGGTGGCTAACAAGCGTTATAGAAACAAAGAGGCTCTGCGGTTTTTTGGCTTTTGGGTCAATAAGATGGTTGTTTTTGGTTGAGGCGACATATCTGTTATAGTTTCCGCTCGTTGTTATGCCCATGTCATCTTCTAGTGTCTCAAAAGATAACAAAACGTCATCCTCTTTGAGTGGATCTTGCACCTCAATTCTGCATAAAGAGATACATCTTATATCTCCGCTTGCAGCAATTACTGCACTTTTTGCATTTTTGCTTCTAAAATACTCCGCGGCTTTATCCACACCAAAACCTTTGCCCATTCCGCCCAAATCTACTTTTACACCCTCTTCTAAAAAAGCCTCTTTTTCATTAAACCTAAGAGCGCCAAAGTCTACGTTTGCACCTGCTAACTCATCTAAAGATGCAATGTGCTCATTCTCCCCGAATCTGTATAGATCTTTTGTTATTGAGCCAACAGTAATGTCAAAATAGCCATCTGTTTGGAGATAATACTTTTTACTTAACAGAAGCGCTTCATGACTCAAACTGTCGAGTTTTACATGTCGGTTTTTGTTGAGTTGGTATATTTTTGCATCTGGGTTGTAAGATGAGAGCGACATCTCCACCTCTTTAATGATCTCAAACCCGTCTGTTATAAAATCAGCATCTCGCTCATTCGTGGTGATAGTGACAAATGTAGACATAATAACTTGGGTTCTAGAGAGTGTTTTGGCATCTAAAAAAGAGATGAGAAGTAAAAAGAGAGAGAGTAGTTTCAAGGCAGTATAGATATTTTGCTAAATATCTATAACCTCGTTTATCTCTAACCCAAAACCGCCAAGTCCAACAAATTCGGTCGCCTTCATGGAGCTAAGAAGATTCATCTTCGAGATACCGAACGATTTTAGTATCTGTGCACCTATTCCAAACTCTTTCATGGCAGCGTTGTCATGATGTGTAGGTTTGTTTATGAAGATTAAAACACCGCTGTTTTGTTTTAAGTACTCAATGGAAGAGACAAGGTTGCTATATTTTTTCTGATTTAACAAAAGCTCTATGTCGGGTATAACATTATGAACCCTTACGTTTGCAACTGATGCTACATTATGAAACACTATCGCCGTATGTTCTATCTTGTCATGGTCTGCGAAAGTGTACTTCTTCACTTTTGTGTCAAAAAACTCTATATCCTCTACATCAAGCTCATTTATAAGCCTCTCATTTGCAAAACGGTACTCGACAATGTCGGAGATAAAAACAGTTTTTAGATTGTGCTTTTCGCCGAATGTATCCAAATCGTCGCGTCTAGCCATCGTGCCGTCTTCTTTGATTATTTCACAAATAACCGCCGATTCGCTAAGTCCCGCCAGACGGCATAGATCAACAGAGCCTTCCGTATGCCCCGTTCTAACAAGCGTCCCGCCGTCTTTTGCTATCAGGGGAAATATATGACCCGGCTTTACAAGCTCATCCGCATGGCTGATTGGGTTTGCCAAAATCTTGATGGTATCATCCCTCTCGCCTGCCGAGATTCCCGTAAGCGCATTTTTCGCATCGACTGAGACTGTAAATGCCGTCTCGTACGAAGATGTGTTTGAGCTTACCATCGGGTTGAGTTCAAGTCTTGTAGCAATCTTTTTGCTGATTGCAACACAGACTAGTCCTCTTGCATGCGTCGCCATAAAGTTTACATGAGCAGGCGTAGAAAAAGCGGATGCATAGACCAAATCGCCCTCGTTCTCTCTATCTTCATCATCAATCATGATGACCATGTGACCCTTTTTAATCTCTTCAATCGCTTCTAGTACTCTTTGTGTCGGTGTCATTTATACTCTTTGTTTTTAATGTCGTTATTGTATTGAAAAGTTGATTAATTTTAGTTCAAACCATTTTTATAAATTTGGCTCGGCTTTTCTTGACAACGAGAGCGTATTTGCCTATAATTCCACTCCAACAAACATATTTCTCTTGTTTGTAAGTATCGCGGAATAGAGCAGTTCGGTAGCTCGTCGGGCTCATAACCCGAAGGTCATAGGTTCAAATCCTATTTCCGCAACCAATTTCTTTTATAAATGATGGGGATTCGCCAAGTGGTAAGGCAGTAGCTTTTGGTGCTACCATTCACAGGTTCGAATCCTGTATCCCCATCCACTTCTACAATAAAATGATTAGTTTTTGTTTTAATCAAGGAAGTTTTGACTGAGGAATACTTGAGTATCCGAAGGAAATTCTGACAAAGAGTAAAGCTAAAAATAACATTTTAAAATATCGCGGAATAGAGCAGTTCGGTAGCTCGTCGGGCTCATAACCCGAAGGTCATAGGTTCAAATCCTATTTCCGCAACCAATCAAATACCATTTTATATCATCAAAATACTTCTCTATATTCTCAAAACTATGGCTTCCGCCCTCTTCTATGGCAAACTTTGCATAAGGCAAGCTGTTTACGGCCTCTCTATAATCAAGCAGCTCATCACCCTTTTGAAGTAGCACAAAGAAGTTATCCCGCTTTTTTGCCTCAACTCTGTACTCTTTTAACATCTCAAGATGAGACTCTCTCCACTCAAAACTGCTGTTATCGTAAAAATTAGGCGCCATACCTAGAACTTTTTTCAGCGTCTCATCAGGATTTATAGATGGGTTGATAAGCACCGCTTTTAAACCGTACTTCTGCGCCAGATATATAGCGTAAAATCCGCCCAAAGAAGATCCAATAAGGTTTACATTTCCGCCGTCGGACTCTACTATCTCCTCTAATGTTTTTATAACCAGATGCGGAACATATGAGAGGGAGGGAGCAATAAATGGCTGATTTATGCTTTTGAAATATATGCGAAAAAGCTCTGCCTTGACACCGCATCCGCTACCTCCAAAACCGTGTATGTAGATTGTCATCTGTCTGTTCCCAAGTTTATATTTTATTATTGATTATAGCGAATTTGATTTATCTCTAGTTTGTATTGATTTTAGAAAATGGCAATCTTTAAAATCTTTTTTTACATCAAAAAATAGTACATGTAGATTTAAACCGTTTTCATATTCATAAAACAGTTCAAGCTCTTTTTCGCTGTTTACGGGATAGATAAGATAAAGTTGTTGATTTTTGTACTTCTTGCCGTATGCAAAGAGTTGATACATGTCGCTTTGGCTTATGTCTTTCTCTTCTTTGATGATTTTCCATTTAGTATCGGCTACAATGACTTCATTTTCATGTTTAATAACTATGTCAGGCTTAAGCGCAAACTTTTTGGGCTCTTCAACTAGATGCTTTCCTTTGTCTTGCAAACTGACATCTAAACCTTTTTTCTTTAAGTAATCCCCGACATAACTCTCAAAAAGCAGGTTCATATCAAAAAGCAGTGCAAACGCCACATCATCGCCCTTGTACGGACTAAAACTATTTTCTAGTAAAAATGTCTTGCACCAAAGCAAAACTTGCTCATAATCTTTCATTTGGCGGTTAAGTCTTACTTTTGAAAAATCTGTTTTTATGTCATGCGATGGTTTTATCTCATCAAATACGAACAGAAACTCTCTTATGCGCTGTTGATTACGGTTTGACTTTGATTTTTTATAGACATACTGCAGCGTTGTTTTGATGAGTCTATTTTCAACTCTGTCACTCATAAATTCTTGATACTCTACAAAAAAACGCTCTTTATGTATGGTGTTGTGTTTTATCTGCTCACCGATTTTGAGTTTGCCTTTTAAAAACTTTAGATTCTCCTCTTTTGTGACATAGTCGCTTTTTATGCCCTTTTGAACAAGCTTTGCAAGCTCTTCCAAAAACATAGAGATAAATATCTCCAAAAGCGGCAATTTTGAACTTTTTAGATTTGCCGTATTGAAATTTTTAAACGGAGATTTTTTAAGTGTTTTTAGCATTTTGATGAGAATTTTTTTTGATTCTTCTTCATCTATATTTTGAATTTTAGGTAATATCTCGATAGTCGTGCCGTCTTTTGTTTGGATGACACCGACATAGTTTTGGGCTCTAAAAGCTTTCTTACCATGTTTTTTTGCAGGTGCAAAATACTGTTGCACATCAGCATTTGCATAATAAAAACTCTCTATAGCTTCAAAAGTTTTAGAGGGTAAAATCAAATTCTTTTCAGCATCATAATATGGCTCAGCACAATCACTTAAAGTATAAAAAGCTTTATACTCAAGTATTGAAAAACTATTTTTACTCATAGATTTTTTTGTAACTTTCTATATTTTTAAAAGCATCATTATTGATTTCATATATTTTTATTTCATCATTATCTAACAACTCATGCGAGCTATTTCCAAAAAGTTTACTTATATCATAATCCTTTTTTATCTTTATAAATTGATAATTTTCCTCTTTTTGATTATCGCCGAGAACAAGTTGTATCTTCTCCCAATCGTCATAAAAATACTCTTGAAGCAGCGGAATAATTTTGTTTCTAAAGATACTCTCCAGCTCGCCCAAAGATGGGTTATCTTTTAAACTCATAAAATAGGCATGTCCGATGGTATGGTCTCTGTCGTAGAGATATTCCACTCTTTTATTTATTTTTTCTAACATAGCTTTGATATTTATTTTTTTGCCGTCATTCTGAACTTGATTCAGAATCTCTATCCCATCCAAAAGTTCCGTACATGGCATCATCTCTTCAAAATCAAATCTTCTTCTAAGTGCAGTGTCCATCAAAGCTATGCTTCTATCCGCTGTGTTCATGGTTCCGATGATGTAAAGATTTGAAGGCACTCCAAAATCATCATTGCTATAAGGAAGTTTTACTTTTATCTCTTCATCAGCTCCGATTCTTTTGCTAGGCTCTATAAGCGTTATAAGCTCGCCAAAGATTTTAGAGATATTTCCGCGGTTTATTTCGTCTATGATGAGGATGTGGTTTTTAAGTGGTTCTTCCACTTTTTCTTCTTCTACAACATCAAATTTTTGTTTCTGAAACTCTTTATACATCGAAAAATAATAAGTATCTTTTTGTCTCTGATTGTTAATGCCAAAAACATCTTTGGCAAGTTGTCTTGATGTTTTAAAATCAATATCAGAATCTAATATCTTAAATAATTCATCAATATCCAACTCTAAAATATTTTCATTGTAATTTGAATCTTCCGTGAAAATAAAAAGGCTAGTATCTCTTATATCTTTTATTTTAAATTTTCCGCCTTTTGTTTTTGTAAAATCTCTTTGTTCTTCTAGTGAATCATTTAAAAATTGTTCTATTTTTTGCTGCAATGATTTTTCTTGTATGAGTTTTTCTAATGATTTTTGGCTATTTTCATAGTTTTCTTTTGCTTGTTTTGAGAGTTTTTTAAAGACACCTGGCTCTATTTTATACTCGATACCTTTATCTGTAGTTTTTGCTTTTATCCCCTCCACAAACTCCTCATATCCATAGCTTTGATGAAAGGTTACAAACTCGATTTGTTTAGCTTCTACATAATGTTCAAAAATACCTTTCAATACTCTTCTTTTATATTCTTCATCTTTATCAACCAAGGCATTTTTATATGTTATCTTTAATGTTTTATCAAAAATAAAATCATAAAATTCTATATTTTTATCTTCTTTCTCAAAGATAATCTCCAAAGCTTTATTAATAGTATTATAAGTTTTCCCTGTCCCTGGAGGTCCATAGAGAATTTGGTTTAGGGGTTGCGTTTGTTTTGATTCTATTGTCATTTTTGGATTTCCTTCATTATCAATATCAATTTCTTCATTATCATTTTCATTCTGGAATTTTTGCCATAGAAAAGAGCTTAATTTAATTAGATAAACATCTCTAGAATCATTATTTATATTTTGAAATGTATTTATTGCTTTTTGGGTTATAAAATAGCTCATCTCTAAATCGTTTAATTTAGCTGAATTATCTGGATAAAAATAATTATAAATATTTTTCAAAACTTCGGTTTTATAAGTATATAAAAATTTTCCATTGTTATTCATTGCCATTATTTTTAATATCATTTTTCCTGCAACTAATTTATTCTCTTCAAAGTATTTAGATTTTTCTTTTATATTATAATCTGAAATTTCAGTATTAAAAGCTTCATAGAGATATTCTAAAATAATTGGAAAATATACATTTGCTTCTTCGTATTTTGGAATGACCCCCATAAAGTAGACAAACTTTTAATCGGTTAATTTGATAAAATAG